>JAAYSB010000334.1 GCA_012518475.1 Intrasporangiaceae bacterium
GCCCACTACGCCGTGAGCGTCCACCGCAAGGGCTGACCCTCCCGCCTCACCTTTCTCTCCCCCGGAGAGAAAGGATGACTTGACCACGCTTCCGCACCGTGGTGAAGTCACCCTGGGCGCTGCACCGGAGGGGGTATGCGCGCGCCAGCGCCCCATCCCATCCGGAACGCCAGGGGGTATGCGGTGAGCCGGTTCGGCTCAGTCGTTGCCCTCGTCGTCGCCCCAGGACCCGCCTGACCCACCGGAGCCGCCGGACCCGCTGGAGCCCTCGCCCCAGTCGTCCCACTCCCTGTCCTCCTCGTCCCAGCGCTCGGTGTTCGCGCGAGCGGTCTCGAGGGCGGCGGCCGCCTCGGCCTCGGAGTCGTAGGGGCCCATGACCTGGTCGTTCTGGCTGCGGTTGTCGTCGGTCTCGACCTTGCCGGTCGTGATGTTGTACCAGTACTGCACGTCGCACTCCTTGCCGGCAGATGCTGCCGAGGGGGTTGCAGGACACCTCCGTGTGTCCACCTAGACTCAACCGTATGCCCTTGCAGTACGCCTCCGTCGAGCCCGGCACGATCTCCCCGCGTCGCGCCGTCCCCTCATCCATCGTCGCCCCCGAGTACGTCGACCGGCCCGCACCGCGTCCGCACTCGGGCCCCGAGGTCAAGGACGCCGAGACGATCGAGAAGATGCGCATCGCCGGCCGACTGGCCGCGCAGGCGCTCCAGGCCGCAGCCGACGCGATCGCCCCGGGCGTGACCACCGACGAGCTGGACCGGGTCGGGCACGAGTTCCTCCTCGACCACGGCGCCTACCCCTCCACCCTCGGCTACAAGTCGTTCCCGAAGTCCTTGTGCACGTCGGTGAACGAGGTGATCTGCCACGGCATCCCGGACGACCGGCCCCTTGAGGACGGCGACATCGTCAATATCGACATCACCGCATACATCCACGGGGTGCACGGCGACACGGACGCGACGTTCGGTGTCGGCGAGATCGACGAGGAGTCGAGGCTGCTCATCGAACGCACCCACGAGGCGATGATGCGCGGCATCAAGGCGGTGCGCCCCGGACGCGAGATCAACATCATCGGACGGGTCATCGAGAGCTATGCCAAGCGGTTCGGCTACGGCGTCGTCCAGGACTTCACCGGGCACGGCATCGGCGAGAGCTTCCACTCCGGGCTGATCATCCCGCACTACGACGCGGCCCCGGCCTACAACACCGTGATCGAGGAGGGCATGACCTTCACGATCGAGCCGATGCTCAACCTCGGCACGCACGAGTGGGAGATGTGGGACGACAAGTGGACCGTCGTCACCAAGGACCGGCGTCGCTCAGCCCAGTTCGAGCACACCATCCTGGTGACGGCCACCGGGTCGGAGATCCTCACCCTCGCCGAGTGAGCCCACGACCAGCGGGCCCCCAGACTCCTTCGCGATCCGCCCGCGGCAGCTGAACAGGTCTTTCCGCAGACTCAGGTGTTATATCGCCTCATCCTGCGGAAACCCCTGTCCGGACGCTGCCTGAGCGCCGCGAGAAGCTCAGAGCTCGACGCGCCAGGGGTCCCCGTCGCTGAGGTCGTGAATCTCAGTGTCCTTGCACCCGAGGTCCCCCGCCTGCTTGAGGTAGAGGTTGCGGCCGGTCTGGCTGAGCAGCGCGTCGTGCATGGGCACCGCGTGAGGCGCCTGGAGCCGCCGGAGGAATCCGGTCATCTCACGGCTCGCCTGCCACGGGGCGTTGAGCGGGAACGCCAGCACGTCCACGTGACCGGGCTCGGCGTCGAGTGCGTCACCGGGGTGGAAGAAGACGGGCTCTCCGTCAGCGGTGATCCGGACCCCGACGTTGGTGATCCGCGGGATGTCGTCGTGGATCAGGGCGTGCATCTCCCCGAAGGGCGTGATCGTCACATCCCCGACCTTCACCTCGGACCCGTCGTGAGCCGTTCCCTCGAGCCCGAGCGTGGCCAGGACAGGGACGCTCTGCGGGTCGCACCAGATCGGGACCTCGCCGTTGGCGCGGATGAGTTCGGGCAACCGGTCGGTGTCGAGGTGATCCGCATGTTGGTGGGTGATGAGCACGGCGTCGAGGTGGCGCTGTCCGAGGAAGTCGCCGGCGAAGCCGCCCGGGTCGATGAGGATGCGCTGGTCGGCGACCTCGACGAGCAGACAGGCGTGGCCCAGGTGAGTGATCCGCATGGCTCGACCGTACCGCCGTGCGCTCACACTCGGTAGCGTGACTTCAGTGACCCAGCTGGCCCGCCGCCTTGGCGTCCGTGACGCGGTGCTCATCGGCCTCGGCTCGATGCTGGGTGCCGGGGTCTTCGTCTCCTACGCTCCCGCGGCCAACGCCGCCGGCAGCTGGCTCCTCCTCTCCCTCGCGATCGCCGCCCTCATCGCGTATGCCAACGCCATCGCCTCCGCCCGCCTCGCCGCCCTCTACCCCGAGTCGGGCGGCACGTACGTCTACGGACGGGAGCGGCTCGGTCCGTTCTGGGGATACCTCGCCGGGTGGGCGTTCGTCGCCGGCAAGCTGAGCAGCTGTGCCGCGATGGCCTGGGCGATCGGGGTGTATGCGTGGCCTGAGCAGGCTCGCCCCGTCGCCATCGCGGCGGTCGCCCTGGTCGCCGCGATCAGCTATCGCGGCATCACCAAGAGCGCCGCGGTCACCCGCGTCATCGTCGTCATCGTCGTTGTCGCGCTCCTCCTGGCCGCCGCGCTCCTGCTCATCTCCGAGCCGACCGCCGCGGCCGGCACCCCACCCGCACCGGACAACGCGGTCGGGCCGGGCGGCATCCTCGCCGCAGCCGGCTTCCTCTTCTTCGCCTTCGCCGGCTACGCCCGCATCGCCACTCTCGGCGAGGAGGTCGTCGAGCCCGAGCGCACGATCCCCCGCGCCATCCCGGTCGCCCTCGGCATGACCGTCGCGCTCTACGCCCTCATCGCCATCGCACTCCTGCGCAGCCGCGGTGCGGAGCTCATTGCCACCGACCCGGCTCCGCTCGCGGCTGCGGTCGAGGCCACTGGCATCACCTGGGTGGCACCGGTGATCCGGGTCGTGGCGATCCTCGCCGCCTTCGGCTCCCTCCTGGGGGTGCTTCTCGGCGTCTCCCGGACCGGCCTGGCGATGGCCCGGGACCGGCACCTGCCCCCGCCGCTGGCGGCGGTCCACCCCCGCTTCCACGTCCCCCACCGGGCTGAAATCGCCGCGGCCGTGGTCGTCATCCTCATGCTGCTGCTCGGCCAGCTCGCGACCACGATCTCGTTCTCCTCGATCTGCGTGCTGACCTACTACGCCATCGCCAACGCCTCAGCCTCGACCCTGCCGCCGACGACCCTCATGCACCGAGTCCTGCCGATCATCGGACTCATCGGCTGTGTGCTTCTCGCGGTGTTCCAGCCTCTCGCGACCGTCCTCACGGCGGCAGCGGTGCTGGCCATCGGCGCGGTGATCTATGCCCTGCGCCACCCCCACGGTCCCTCTACAACCTCGCAATCGCGAGATTCTTGAGGGCTGGATTCTGGGCGCCGGGCAGCGCCAGATGGTGTGCGGATGAGTCGGCCGGTAAGCCGGGTTCTGTCGTGGACGGTCATCCATCTCGGGTGACCATTGCTGGCCACCTCCAGCGCCCTACCCGCGTGCTCCGGCGGGCCGCCGTCAGACACACGCTGCTCGGGCTTGCTCCCAGTGGGGTTTACCGAGCCAGCCCTGTCACCAGGGCTGCTGGTGGTCTCTTACACCACCCTTTCACCATCACCGCCGAGCCGAGGCTCGGAGGCTGTCTACTCTCTGTGGCACTGTCCCGCGGATCGCTCCGGGTGGCTGTTAGCCACCACCGTGCCCTGAGGAGCCCGGACTTTCCTCGGCAGGACCGAGGTCCTGACGCGACCGTCTGGCCGACTCATCCAGGATTGATACTACCGTCCGGACGACAACGCACCGGTATGCGCGGAGCCGGTCCGCGCATACCGCACCGGCATCGTGCCTTCAGGAGGCGACGGCCTCGAAGCGGACACTGCTCGTCGCGATGTCGGCCGTGACGAGCTCGGCCCGCACGGTATCGCCGAGCTCTGCGGATCCGCCGGCGCGGGTCACGACCGCGGGCTCGAGCAGCTTGATCGTGAGCTCGGTGCCGTCGCCGCGCCGGACCTCGTCGACGACGATGACCTCGAAGGTCCCACCGACCTCGGCACTGAGCACAGCGGCCTCGACCGCGTCGGCGCAGGCTCGCTCCACGGCGTTGGCGCGCTGGTCGGTCTCGCGCATGATGCCCGGCAGCATCGGCAGGGTGTCCGTGACCCACTGCGGGAC
>JAAYSB010000335.1 GCA_012518475.1 Intrasporangiaceae bacterium
TCCTCACCACGAGCCGAGCCGATGCCCATGAGCGCCGAGCCGGCACCCTGCATGACCGACTTGACGTCGGCGAAGTCGAGGTTGATCAGGCCGGGGGTCGTGATGAGGTCGGTGATGCCCTGGACACCGGAGAGCAGGACCTGGTCGGCACTGCGGAAGGCGTCCAGGACGCTGACCTGACGGTCGCTGATGGAGAGCAGTCGGTCATTCGGGATGACGATGAGGGTGTCGACCTCGTCGCGCAGGTCCGCGATCCCGGCCTCCGCCTGGCCGGCCCGGCGGCGCCCCTCAAAGGTGAACGGGCGGGTGACGACACCGATGGTGAGAGCACCGAGGGACCGGGCGATCTTTGCGACGACAGGAGCGCCTCCGGTGCCCGTGCCACCGCCCTCGCCCGCGGTGACGAAGACCATGTCGGCCCCGCGCAGGACCTCCTCGATCTCCTCGGAGTGGTCCTCGGCGGCCTTCTTGCCGACCTCCGGGTCGGCTCCGGCGCCCAGGCCGCGGGTCAGCTCACGACCCACGTCCAGCTTGACGTCGGCGTCGCTCATGAGCAGAGCCTGCGCGTCGGTGTTGATCGCGATGAACTCCACCCCCTTGAGGCCAACCTCGATCATCCGGTTGATGGCGTTGACGCCGCCACCGCCGATGCCGACGACCTTGATGACGGCGAGGTAGTTCTGAGGAGTTGCCACGTGCGGGGCCTTTCGAAAGCGGTCTGGGACGAGCAGACTCTAAATGTGAAGTTCAGGGTTATAGTTCTCGATGGAACCGATGTGACGACGCTATGTCGCTCACGCAGGGCACGCAACGTTGACACTGCGCGTGTCGCCACTTCGCGTGCCCAATCTGGGGCTGCGCGGCGTCTCGGGGTCCCAGCAGGTCCCGTCAGCCACTCTGACCTCACCTGTCACACGGAGGTCAGCCGCCGGCACCGTCGGCCGTGTCGGTCTCCTCGCCGATGCTGCCCCCCTCGGTGACCGGGGTCCGGGGCGCGCTGACGTCGATCGTGGTCGCATCGGTCCGCAGCAGCGCCTGGGCCACCTCGGCCTTGAGCTCGGGCTCCTCCGGCCCACCCCAGACGAGGGTGCGCTCCCCCAGCGTGAGGGTGATCATGTGCGAGCCACTGACCTCGATCTCGGTAGCCTGATCCGCGATGGTCTCCGGCAGGGCTGAGAGCACTGCGTAAGCGGACTGATAGGCCTGCGGGCTCGACCCTGCCGAACCGCGGGCCACGACAGAGGGCAGCTTTTCCGGCAGGGCGGACACGGTCTCGATCGTGGCTCCGTCGACGTCGACGAGCGCGAAGGAAGAACCCTCCCGCGCTGCGAGCACGGGCTCGCGCGGGGTGACCTGGATCGTCATCGTGTGCGGCCACGATCGGGCGATGCTCACCTCGCGGACGATGGCCACCTCCCGCACCGCCGACTCAGCCGTACCGGTATCAACCTCAACCATAGGTTCAGACATGGGGATGTCCGCGGCCTCCAGAATCGCCGTGTGCCAGCGCTCCTCGGTCCCGGTCACGACGACGTCCTCGACGAGCAGCCAGTCGCTGCGCCACAGCGCCCACCACGCGCCGGCGCCGAGGGCGACGAGGAGTGCAAGCACCCCGAGCAGCTTCCAGGTGCGGCGCCGCCGGGCTCCGACTCGACGGTCGAAACGGTCCTGCGCCGAGCCGCGGGCCGGTGCTGAGGCAGGAGCGCTCCGGGGCCGGGCGAATCGTGTCGTGCGCGTCGTCATGGGCGTTCATCCCCGTGATGGTCGTGGGAGTCGTGGTCTGTGGAGCCGTGGTCTGTGGAGTCGTGGTCTGTGGAGTCGAGAACCGTGGCGATCCGGGACGCGAGCACCGTGACGTCACCGGCCCCGACGGTCATGAGCACATCGCCGGGGCGGACGAGGCGCAGTGCTGTCTCGGCAGCGCGATCGAAGTCAGCGGGCCGGTGCACGGCGTCAGTGCCGATGGCGGCCCGGAGCGGCTCGGCAATGAGCTCGCTGGAGACTCCCTCGACCGGGTCCTCGCGGGCTCCGTAGACGTCGAGCAGGATGACCTCGTCCGCGGCGGCGAGTCCCTCGGCGAAGCCGTCGGCGAAGTCCCGGGTGCGGGAGTACAGGTGCGGCTGGAAGATGACGACGAGCCGGCCTCCTCGGCGAGCCGCGACCTCGGCACCGGTGCGCACGGCGGCCCGGACCTTGGGCGCGTTGTGCGCGTAGTCGTCGATGACTCTGATCCCGGCCGGATCCCCGTGCGACTCGAAGCGGCGGGCAGCACCCGTGAAGGCACCCAGACCGGACAGTGCGGTCCGGTCGGTCAGGCCGCAGCCGCGGGTGAGGGCGCCGAAGGCCCCCGCGGCGTTCTCGAGGTTGTGCTGCCCCGGGACCTCGAGGACGAGGTCGAGGTCCGCCCCGCCGACGCTGAGCCGGGCGCGTCCGCCGGTCTCGGTCGGCGCACAGTCAAAGATCCGGACGTCGGAGTCCGAGGCCGTGCCGTAGGTGAGGATTCGACGTCCATCGGCGCGGGCATACTCCGCGAGACCTCGGGCGCCGGCGTCGTCGGCGCATGCGACGAGGAGCCCGTCGGACGGCATCGAGTCGACGAACCGTCGATAGGCGGCCTGCACTCCGGCGAAGTCGCCGTAGAAGTCGAGGTGGTCGGGCTGGACGTTCGTCACGACCGCGACGTCGGGGCGATAGACGACGAAGGTGCCGTCACTCTCATCGGCCTCGATGACGAAGGACTCCCCCGTCCCGAGGGCGGCGTTCGTGCCCAGCGCCGGGATCTCCGCCCCGGACGCGAACGCGGGGTCCGCGCCGGCCTCGGTGAGGGCGACGACGAGCATCGACGTCGTCGTCGACTTGCCGTTGGCTCCGGCGACGGCGACCACCTGCCGTCCCCGGGTCAGGGCGGCCAGCCCCTGGGACCGGTGCAGGACCCGCAGCCCTGCAGTCCGGGCGGCGGCCAGCTCGACGTTGTCCTCGCGAATGGCCGAGGACACCACGACGGTGTCGACGCCGGCGACATGGCCGGGGTCGTGGCCGACCTGGACGCGGGCTCCGGCGGCCTCGAGCCCACGGAGGGCCTGGGAGTCCTTGGCGTCCGAGCCGCTGACGGGCACGCCGGCGGCGAGCATGAGGCGGGCGACCCCTGACATGCCCGCGCCACCGATGGCGATGAAGTGGACTCGACCGAGATCAGCAGCGGCGGGAACGGGCTCCGAGAGGTCGAAGCGGTCCGTGGTCATGCTCCACTCGCCGCCCGCTCGACGAGGTCGGCCAGGCGGTCGTGTCCGTCCCGGACCCCGGCAGCGGCCGCCGCGAGAGCCATCCCGGAGATCGTGTCCCCGTCGAGGACGAGCGGGATGACGACTCGGCGCACCCACTCGGCCGTGACCTCGCCGTCCTCGACAAGACGGGCGCCACCGGATGCCACGACGTCCTGGGCGTTGAGCCGCTGCTCGCCGTTGCCGATCGGCAGCGGGACGAAGATGGCGGGTGCGCCGACGGCGGCGAGCTCGCAGACCGTGTTCGCACCGGAACGGGCTACGACGAGATCGGCGGCCGCCAGGCACAGCTCCATCCGGTCCGCATAGGCGAGCACGGCATACCGACCCGGTCCCTGCCCGACATCGGGGGTGAAGTCCTTGCCGCGCCCGGTCACGTGCAGGACCTGCACGCCCGCGGCGACGACGTCGGCGGCGGCCGCGGCGAAGGCCTCGTTGAGTCGCTGGGCACCCAGGCTTCCGCCGGTCACGAGGACCGTGGGCAGCGACGGGTCCAGACCCAGCGCGTGAGCGGCCTCGACGCGTCGGGTGGCACGGTCCAGCTCGCGGATCTCCCGCCGCAGCGGCATCCCCGTCACGGTGGCGTTCCGCAGCGGCGTGGAGGGGAAGGTCACCCCGACGTGGGACGTGAGTCGGGCTCCCAGCCGGTTCGCCAAGCCGGGCCGAGCGTTCTGCTCGTGGATGACGATGGGCACCGACAGTCGCCGGGCAGCCAGATAGGCAGGGGTGCTCACGTAGCCACCGAAGCCGACGACGGCCTCCGCCGAGCAGCCACGGATCGCGTCGGCCGCGGTGTCCACGGCAGCCTTGAGGCGACCGGGCAGCCGGAGCAGGTCCCCGCTGGGGCGACGCGGCATGGGAACCTTGGGGATCGTCGTCAGCTCGTAGCCGCGGGCAGGAACGAGATCGGCCTCGAGCCCTGCCTCGGTGCCGAGGATGACGGTCTCGATCTGCGGGTGCCTCTCCCGGAGCGTGTCGGCGAGGGCGAGAAGCGGGGAGATGTGACCGGCGGTCCCGCCACCGGCAAGGACGACTGACCTCATCGTCCTCGTCACGCTCCTCGGCGCAGCGTCTGGCGCAACCGGGTCGGGATGAGGGCCCGACGAGGACGGGCAGCCAGGGCCGCGGCACAGTCCGGCTCGTGTCGGGCGAAGGAGATGAGGATGCCGAAGGCGACCATGGTCATGATGAGCGATGAACCACCTGAGGAGACGAGGGGCAGGTTGACGCCGATGACCGGGAGCAGCCCGATGACCGATCCGATGTTGATCATCGCCTGGACCACGATCCAGCCCATGATTCCGGCCGTTGCCAGGCGGACGAACATGTCGTCGGACTTCAGGACGAGCCGGTAGCAGGCGTAGGCGGTGAGGATGAACAGGCCGATGACGAGCAGTGATCCGGCAAGTCCGAGCTCCTCGCCGATGATCGCGAAGATGAAGTCGTTGTGCGGCTCCGGCAGCCACTGCCACTTCTCCCGGGACCGCCCCAGACCGACCCCGATGAGTCCGCCCTCGGCGAGGGCATAGCGCCCGTGGATGCTCTGGCGGGCGGCCCCGAAGGGGTCGGTGTCCCGTCCGAGCCAGACGTCGAGTCGCCCGAGGCGGTTAGGGCTGTAGATGACCATCGCCGCCGCAAGAGCGGCGAACGCGCCGCCGGCCGCGGCGAAGTAGCGGGCCTTGACACCGGCCGCCCAGAGGACGGCGCCGACGACGCTGCCAAGGATGAGGACGGTCCCGAGGTCCTCGCCGTACAGGACCAGGCCCACGGCCACAGCCGCGAACGGGACGATGTAGGGCAGCAGGACGTGGCGCAGCTGCCAGAGCTTGTGGCGTCGCTTGGCGAGCATGCTCGCACCGACCAGGGCGAGAGCGAGCTTGACGACCTCACTGGGCTGGGCGCGTATTCCCGCGACCTCGATCCAGTTGCAGTTGCCGCCGACACACTCCCCGATGGGACTGAAGACCAGGCCCTGCAGGCCGATTGCAGCGATCATGATCGGCAGTGCGAGCCGCTTCCAGACCGACGGTGGGATCCGGCTGGCGATGACGACGGCGACGGCACCGAGCGCGCCGTACATGAGCTGACCCCGAAAGACGGTGTACGCGGACTCGGTGGCGGCGAGGGAGACGATCGCCGAGGCCGACATGACCATGATCAGCCCGAACGCGACGAGCACTGTGAGCGCGACGATGAGAAGGTAGTAGGTCGTGGTCGGGGACTCCATCCGGCGCAGCCAGGAGACGGGGCCCCGCAGTGAGCCGGAAGCGGAGGCCGAGAGTCGCCGGGGGGTCGTGCCCCTGGACGGCGCCCTGCGCGGAGGTGCGGTCGTCGTCACCGGTCCCCCTCCACAGCCAGTGCCCGGGCAGCCACGCGATCCATCCCACCAGTGTCCGTGGGCGTGACGGCCAACTCACGGACATCCGTCGCGTGTCGCCGGACAATCACGTCGTGGGCGGTCCCCCGGCGGCGAAGGCACGCATACCGTCGCGGACGGCAGCCGGCGGAATGCCGACCGCGCGGGCGAGCGCGGCTGCGGCCAGGGCGTTCTGGACGACCTCCGGCTGCGGGGTCGAGCCGCCCGCGAGGTCGCTGATCGTGCCGAGCTCGGCGGCGGAGGTCTCGGGGTGGTCGACGAAGGCGCGGTCGGCGAGGACGTCCTCGACGAGGCCGATCATGGATCGTCGGGGCACCCCCACTGTGAACCCGATGGCCCGGGCGCCTTCGACGACGTCCGCCTCGCGCACGAGGTCCTCGGTCTGCGGGTCCTCGACGTTGTAGACGCAGGCGATGCGGGTGTTCGCATAGATGGAGGCCCACTGTCCGGGATCCTCGCCCGCGTCGAGGCACACCGACGCGAGCGGCGAGATGGACTCGGACCAGTGCAGCTGCTCGGCGGCCAGCCCGACCACGAGGACGTCGACCGGCTCGGGGTCCATGACGGCCTCGAGGACCGGGTGCTCGTCGTCGCCGGCGACACGCACCCGCAGGTCCGCCGACCGGAGCATCTCGGTGAGCAGCCTGAGGGTAGTGGTCACACCGGAGCTCCCGGTGACCGTCAGCCATGGCGCTGCACCCCCGGGCCGCAGCCGCCAGGCGAGCTCGCTCGCACCCCACACCGGGATGCCCCGGTCAGAAGCGGCGGTGAGGAGCGGGTGGTCCACCGGGCAGTCCGCCCCGGCGACGACCAGCCGAGGTATCTCCTCGGGGAGGGTTGCGGTGTGCTCGGGCCCGACCCGCACCTCGACACCGAGCACGTCGAGGATCTTCATCCTTTCAGCGAGCTCGAGGTCGGCCGCCGGATCGGCCTCCTCGACGAGGACCACTCGGGCGCCTCGCTCCGCGAGCACGTCCGCAGCGGCGAAGCCACTGCGGTCAGCCCCCACGACGAGGACCGAGGTCCCGGTGAGGTCAGGAGCCACCGACGACCCACTCCGCATAGAACAGGCCGAGGCCGAACGCGACGAAGAGGCCGGACATGATCCAGAAGCGGATGACGATGGTCACCTCCGCCCACCCCAGCAGCTCGAAGTGGTGCTGGAGCGGCGCCATGCGGAACACGCGTTTGCCGGTGGTCTTGAACGAGGCGACCTGGATGATCACCGACAGGGTGATCATGACGAAGAGGCCACCGAGGATGACGATGAGCAGCTCGGTGCGGGTCGTGATGGCCAGACCGGCCAGTGCGCCACCGAGGGCGAGGGAGCCGGTGTCTCCCATGAAGATCTTGGCCGGCGAGGCGTTCCACCAGAGGAAGCCGAAGCAGGCACCCATGCCGGCGGCCGCGACGACGGCGAGGTCCCTCGAGTCGCGGACCTCATAGCAGTTGATTCCGGGGGTGATCTGGCAGTTCTGGTTGCCCTGCCAGATGCCGATGAGGACGAAGGCTGCGAAGACCATCGTCGAGGCACCGGTGGCCAGGCCGTCGAGGCCGTCGGTCAGGTTCACCCCGTTGGACGTCCCGGCGACGATGATGTTGGCCCAGATGACGAACAGGAGGACACCGAGGAGGGGACCTGCGAAGGCGAGGTCGAGGCTGGTGTCCCGGACGAAGGAGATCTGTGTCGAGGCCGGGGTGCGCCAGCGGTCGTTGGGGAACTGGAGAGCGAGGACCGCGAAGACGGTGGCGACCAGCACCTGGCCGAAGAGCTTCTCGGCGGACCGCAGTCCCAGGCTGCGCTGCTTGCTGATCTTGATGTAGTCGTCGAGGAATCCGACGACGCCGAGACCGGTCATGAGGAAGAGCACGAGGATCGCGCTCATCGTCGGCTTGGTCCAGGTGACGAGGTGGGCGACGGCATAGGCCGACACCGACGCGAGGATGATGACCGCGCCGCCCATCGTCGGCGTCCCGCGCTTGGTGTGGTGCGAGGTGGGACCGTCGTCGCGGATGAACTGGCCGTAGCCGCGGCGGACGAGGAACTTGATGAGCATCGGCGTGCCGAACAGGCCGACGAGAAGGGAGAAGACGGCAGCGATCAGGACGGCGAGCACGTGGCTGTTCCTTCCTGGTCGACGGGCTGTTCTGCGACTCGGTCGCCGAGGTGGCGCAGCCCCGCGTCCCGACTGGACTTGAAGAGGACCACGTCGCCAGAGCGGATCTCACTCGTGAGGAGATCGTATGCCGCGGCGGCGTCCGGGAGGACACGCACCCTCCCGGCGTGTCCGGCTGCGGCGTCCGCACCGGCGGCCAGGGCCGGCCCGGCCGCACCGACGCACAGCAGCACGTCGACACCCGCGTCGAGCGCGTAGCGTCCGGTGGCGGCGTGCTCGAGATCCGAGTCGTCCCCGAGCTCGAGCATCGTGCCGAGGACAGCGATGCTGCGGCGGCCGGCGCCCATGACGGCGAGGGCATCGATGGCGGCCCGCATCGAGTCGGGGTTGGCGTTGTAGGCGTCGTTGATGACGGTGACCCCGTCGCCGCGCTCGGTGACCTCCATCCGCCAGCGGCTCACCGGCGCCGAGGCTGCCAGGGCCGAGACGATCTGCTCCGGTGGCAGTCCGCACTCCCGTGCTGCCGCGAAGACGGTCAGGACATTGCCGACGTGATGGTTGCCGTGCAGTCCGAGCCGGACCGGCCAGGACCCGGTGCCGTCGGTGATGGTGAAGCTCGGGCGTGACAAGGGGTCGAGCTCGACATCGACGGCGCGCAGGGTCGCCTCAGCGGCCCCGGCGGCGCTCACCGTCACCACGCGGGCTCCGGTGCGGGTCGCCATGGCACGGACGACCTCGTCGTCGTGGTTGAGCACGGCCACGCCGTCCGGTCCGAGCGCCTCGACGATCTCGCCCTTGGCCCGCCCGATCGCCTCCCGCGAACCGAACTCGCCGAGGTGGGCGGTGCCGACGTTGAGGACGATCGAGATGTCGGGCGGGGCGATGCGGGTGAGGTACTCGACGTGCCCCACTCCCCTGGCACCCATCTCGACGACGAGGTAGCGGGTCTGCGGGGTGAGCCGCGTGACGGTGAGCGGGACCCCCACCTCGGAGTTGTAGGAGCCCTGCGGTGCCACAGTCGGTCCGGCGCTCGCGAGGACCTGGCCGAGGATGTCCTTGGTCGAGGTCTTCCCGGACGAGCCGGTGATGGCCACCACGGTCAGTTCCGTTGCCGCGTCGACGACGCCGCGCGCGAGTGCTGCGAAACCGTCCTGGATGTCCTCGACGACGATGCTTGCGATGCCCTCGATCTCGCGCGTGGTCATGGCAGCCACGGCACCGGCGGCATGTGCCTGCGGGATGAAGTCGTGGCCGTCGGCGTGCTCGCCGACCCGGGCGACATAGAGGCCTGCGGGACCACACTCACGCGAGTCGGTGACGACGGGGCCGCTGATGAGGAGGCGCTCGGCATCGGCCTCGGTGATCCCGGCCAGTCGGCCCCCGCTCGCCCGGGCCAGGGCGGCGAGTGAGAGGGGGATCATCGGGTGCCCCCCAGGCGGTTCTCCAGGGCGGCCCTCAGCTCGACCCGGTCGTCGAACGGGTGCGTGACGCCGTCGATCTCCTGACCCGTCTCGTGGCCCTTGCCCACCACGGCGATCGTTGCCGACGGCCCTGCAGCACAAGCGATCTCGACCGCACGGTCGATTGCGGATCGACGGCCCGCAACCTCCTCGACGGAGGCTCTCGTGCCCGCGGCCCGGGCCCCGGCCAGGACCGCGGACCTGATCTCCCCGGCACTCTCACCGCGGGGGTTGTCGTCGGTGACGATCACGACATCGGCCTCGGCGGCCGCGGCTCCCATGGTCGGCCGCTTGCTGATGTCGCGCCCGCCTCCGGCCCCGAGGACGACGACGAGCGGCCCGCGATCCGGAGTGCGCAGCGACCTCACAGCCAGCCGGACCGCGTCGGGAGTGTGGGCGTAGTCGACGACGGCGAGGGGTGCGTCCGGATGGTCCACGGTGACGCGTTCCATCCGGCCGGGGACGTGCGGGTCCGTGAGGATGGCCCGCTGGACGTCGGCTGCCTCGTGGCCCATCGTCAGCAGAGTCACCGCAGCCATCGCAGTGTTCTCGATGTTGAAGGTCCCGGGGAGGGCACTGCGCAGGTCGAGGGTCAGTCCCTGCGGACCGGCGAGCACGAACTCCGGTCCGCTGCCGACGACGTCGACGCGATAGTCGGGCACCGCCTCGCGACCCTCTCCGACCGTGATGCACGCGATGGTGGCCTGCTCCGCGAGCCGGGAGCTGGCCGGGCTGTCCAGCCAGATGATCCCTCGACGGGCACGCTCCGGCGTGAACAGGCTCGCCTTGGCGGCGAAGTAGTCCTCCATGTCGGCGTGGAAGTCGAGGTGGTCCTGGCTGAGGTTGGTGAACAGCGCGACGTCATAGACGACGCCGTCGACACGGTGCAGCGCCAGCGCGTGGCTCGAGACCTCCATGACGCAGTCGTCGATGGACCTCTCCCGCATCACCGCGAGGAGGCGGTGCAGGTCGCACGACTCAGGCGTGGTCCGGACACTCTTGACCCGTTCCTGCCCGATCCGGGTCTCGACGGTCCCGATGAGTCCCGTGCTGCGACCCAGCGCCTCGAGCGCCGAGGCGATGAGGTATGCGGTGGTCGTCTTGCCGTTGGTGCCGGTGATCCCGATGAGGCCGAGAGCCGGGTCCCGGGTTCCGTAGACCTCGGCCGAGACGGCGCCGAGAACGGCGCGGGGGCTGGCGACGACGATGACCGGCAGCTCGACACCGGCCGCCTCGACCATCTCCAGCCCGAGGGCGTCGGTGAGGACCGCGGCGGCCCCGGCCGACGACGCTGCGGCGGCGAAGACGCCGCCATGGGTGTTGGCGCCGGGGAGCGCCGCATACAGATCGCCCTGGCGGACCGCCCGGGAGTCGAGAGTGACCCCGTGAACCGGGGCCGATCCGTCACCGACGACTCGGCCGCCGGCGACCTGGGCACAGGTCGCGACGGTCGAGCCCGCAGTGGTGGGGTGCAGAGTCGACACAGCCGCTCATTATCTCGTGATCGTCAGGGGAGGTACTCAGAGCCTAGGACAGTGGGGTCGGTCTTGGACGGCGGCTCCTCCAGCACGAGCGGGATCGACTCGGCCTCCTCGCCGGTCGGGGGGATCTGGAGCTCAGAGAGGGCGAACGTGGCGACGTCCTTGAAGATCGGCGCCGCGACCACGCTTCCGAAGCGGCCGGAGCGCGGGTTGTCGACGATGACCGTGACGATGATCTCCGGGTCCTCCGCCGGGGCCATCCCGATGAAGCTCGTCGTCTTGCCGCTGTACTTGCCGAGCCGGTCGTCGTAGCGGTCGGCGGTTCCGGTCTTGCCGGCGATGCGGTACCCGGGGATCTGGGCCCGGACGGTTCCGCCCTCGTCCGAGACCGCGCCCTCGAGCATCTTCATGATCGCGTCGGCGACCTCGGCGTCGACGACGCGGCTCGTGCCCGGCTCGTCCACGGGGACCATGACCCCGTCGTCTCCCTCGACCGCCCGGATGAGGCTCGGCTGGATGCGGACGCCGTCGTTGGCGATGGTCTGGAAGGCCGCGGAGTTCTGGACGGCGTTGACCGCCATGCCCTGTCCGAACATGATCGTGAACCGCTGGGAGCCGTTCATCTTGTCCGCGGGAGTGACCAGGCCGGGCGACTCGTTCGGGAAGTCGATGCCGGACATCGCCCCCATCCCGAACGCGCGGAAGTATCCCTCGAGCGTCGCCGGGTCGAGCTGCTCGCCGATGAGGATGGTGCCGATGTTGCTCGACCGGGCCAGCACCCCCGAGGCGGTGAGGAATAGCGTCGGGTGGTCGTGGGAGTCCTTGAAGCTGCGGTCCGCTCGCGGCAACCGGTTCGGGACGACGACCGGGGTGTCCGGGGTGACGACCCCCTCCTGGAGGGCGGCGGCCATCGTGACGATCTTGTTCGTCGATCCCGGCTCGTAGATCTTCGAGAAGGCGAGGTTGTCGAGCGAACCCTTGGCCTGCCCGATCTTGTTGGGGTCGTACGACGGATAGGAGGCCACCGCGAGCAGCTCGCCGGTCTTGGCCCCCTGGACGATCACCGTTCCGCCGTCAGCGCCGAACGTCTCGATGCCCTGGGCAAGCGCGTTCTGCGCATACCACTGGATCGCGGAGCTGATCGTCAGCTCGACGGTTCGTCCGTCGACCGCGTCCTCGATGACAGCACGGCCGTTGGGGATGACCCGCCCGGTCGGTGACGTCTCGTACTTGGCCTCGCCGTTGGTCCCCTGGAGTGCGTCGTCCAGCATGGCCTCGACGCCACCGCCTGCGGAGCCGTCCGCATACATCCACCCGACCAGAGAGGCGATCGTCGTCGACTGCGGGTAGTCGCGCTGGGTCGTCCGCTCGCTGTAGACGCCCGGGATACCGAGGGCACTGATCCGACGCCAGGTCGGCACGCTGATGTTCTTGGCGAGGATCCGGTAGCGCGCCTCGCCGGTCAGCTCGGCACGGAGCCTGCTCTCGCTCATCCCGAGCAGTGGGGCGAGCGCCGCAGCGGCTCCCTCGACCCCGACCTGGGTGCGGACGCCGTCGACGCGGGTGCGGTACTCCGGGACCGCGGTCTGGTCGACGGTCACGGTCCGTCGCTCGATGCTCTGGGCCAGGACCTCGCCGTCCCGGTCGAGGATCTGGCCACGCAGCGCGGGCAGGACCTCGGTGCGGTTGCGCTCACCGAACGCCTGGGCGGAGACGGCCGAGGCGTCCAGTCCCTGGATCCGCACGAGCTGTACGGCGAACAGGGAGAAGACCACGATCGTCATGACGAGGATGCCGCGGACCCTGCGCCGGGAGTTGATCGTCGGGGCTCGCTGGACCCGGGGTGCCCGCGGTGGCGCGGGCCGCCGGGGAGCGGGACGGGCAGCACGCTTCGGCGATGCTGCCTTGGTGGGGGCGCTCCGGGAGGTCGGCCGCTTCCTCGGGGTGGGGGCCCCGGACCGGCTGCCCGCGGGGCGCTGCTGGGGGGGTCGCGGTGCCCGCTGCTGGGACGGGCGCGCAGGACGTTTCGTCTGGCCACTCGAGCCGCGGGTCCCGCCAGCGGTCCGCGGCGAGGGACGCGAGGTCCTCGTGCGCGGGCTTCTGGGCCGCTCCGGTGGTGTCATCAGTCCTCAGTCGTTCTGGTTCTGGGTCGCCGACGTGCAGGAAGGGCAGCGGTCAGCGGTTGCCTGCCACCACGCTAAAGGTCGACTCCGCGGTTGCCGGCTCCGCCACGCCGAGCACCGCACCGTCGCTGAGCCGGAGGAAGGCCGGGCTCATCGCCGGCACCATGCCCATGCCGCTGGCCCGGTCCGCCAGTGCCGACGGGGAGCTGACAGCGGTGATGCTCTGCTGGAGCGCCGCCTCGGTGTCTGCGAGCTCGCCCGCCGTCCGCTGCAGCTCGTGCACCCGGAAGGAACCCTCCGCCAACGACATGTTGAGGAAGAGGAGGGCGAGAAGTCCGGAGAGGAGGAGTCCGGCGCACACGATGAGCATGCCCCCGTGGCTCGGGGCGGCAGCAGGGACCGCCGTGAGCACAGGTCGGGGCGCCTCGCGGCGCCGTGTCCGGGGAGCAGTGCTGCGCAGTGACGTGGCGACGGTGCTCATCGGGATACCCCTGTCGATGTGGTGTGGCGGTGGTCGCGGATCCGCTCTGCGGCTCTGAGTCGCACTGAGGTGGAGCGGGAGTTGTCGAGCTGTTCGGAGGCGGAGGCCTCCTCGGCGCCCCGGGTGAGGAGCCGCAGATAGGGCTGGTGCTCCGGCAGCTCCACCGGGAGTCCGGCGGGAGCCGAGCTCGTGGCACCGGCGGCAAAGGCCCGCTTGGTGATGCGGTCCTCGAGGGAGTGATAGCTGAGGACGGCGATGCGTCCGCCGACAGCGAGGACGTCGATGGCCGCCGCGCAGGCACGCTCCCACGCGCCGAGCTCGTCATTGACCTCGATCCGCAGCGCCTGGAAGGTCCGCTTGGCGGGGTGGCCCCCGGTGCGCTGCACCTTGGCGGGCACCGCGCCTCTGATCAGGTCGACGAGCTGGCCGGTCGTCTCGATCGGGGTCGTGGCGCGTTGCTTCCCGATGCGTTCGGCGATCCTGCGGGCGAACCGCTCCTCGCCGTAGACCCGCAGGATCCGCTCCAGCTCAGCGACCGGGTACTCGGCGAGGACCTCGGCTGCGCTCCGGCCGCTCGTCTGGTCCATCCGCATGTCGAGCGGCGCGTCGGCCATGTAGGAGAACCCGCGCTCCGGCTCATCGATCTGCATCGACGAGACTCCGAGGTCGAACAGCACCGCGTCCACCGTCGTGATGCCGAGGCCGCGCAGGACATCGGGCAGCTGGTCGTAGACGGCGTGCACGCCGACGAATCGGTCGCCGACAGAGGAGAGGCGCTCCGCTGCCAGCCGGAGCGCCTCAGGGTCGCGGTCGATGCCGATGACCCGTGCTGCGGGACAGGCCCGGAGCAGTGCCTCCGAGTGACCGCCCAGCCCGAGGGTCCCGTCGACGATGACTGCTCCCTCGTGGGCAGCCGCCGGGGCGAGCAGCTCGATGCAGCGCTCGAGGAGGACCGGGACGTGCCGCTCTGCACGCGGGTCGGTCATCATGCGCGGCGTTCCTCCTCGTTCTCGAGCTGCTGGGGTGTCGGGTGAGTGCGTGCGGTCGGCTGGTCGTTCGTGCAGTGGTGATCGCGGACCTGGACCCAGGTCCCCATCCGGCCCGGACCCGGCACGGGGGAAGACGTGTCGGGGACGAGTTCCGGCTGGAGGCCGAGGAGCAGGTCGAAAGGAGTGGTTCTCAGATCAGGCCGGAGATCACCTCGTCCTCCTGATCAGAGAACTCGTCCTCGATCTCGTTCAGGACCGTGTTCCAGGTCGGGGTGTCCCAGACCTCGAGGTGGTCGCCGACGCCGGTGATGGTGATGTCGCGGTCGAGGCCGGCGTACTCACGCAGATGGGGCGGGACGGAGATCCGCATCTGCTTGTCGGGGGTCTGGTCGGAGGCACCGGAGAGAAGCATCCGGGTGTAGGCGCGGGCGCGCTTGTTCGTCGTCGGCATCGACAGTGCCCGGGCGGCCAGGCTCTCGAAGGTGTCGGCCGGATAGATGACGAGCGACTTCTCGTGACCGCGGGTGATGACGATTCCGGTCTTGAGCCGCTCGCGGTACTTCGCCGGAAGGATCAGCCGCCCCTTGTCGTCCAGGCGAGGCGTGTGGGTCCCGAGGAACACGACGCCTCACCTCCTCACCTCATCGGCTGTCGCACACGGGCGCGCAACCACTGCTCTCCCGTTCGCCCCACAGTACTCCACTTTCCTCCACTATTCACGACGATTCTCGACATTTTTCGGAGATTATGCGGCTTTCTGCAGGTCAGAGCAGTGGAGCAAAGTGGAGGAGATTCTTGATCCTGGTCTGGATCGAGGCCGCAATCGCCAGCGCAGTTGCCCAGGAGTGCTGCATCTGCGGTTGTCGTGAGGCAGGATCGATTTCAGACGAGCCAGAGGAAGGGGGCGTGACGTTCCAGTGACGTCATTCGGAGCGACCCAGAGCGACCACGATCGCGCGGACGAGCCGGCGCCGGAGACGGCGGGCGGCCCGGGTAGGGCTGACGGCGGCCGCACGGAGCCCATGCGGCTGGAACAGGTGCGGCGGCTGGCCGCCGACCTCATGACGACGATGAACTCCGTCATCGAGGGCAAGCCGCAGGTCGTCTCGACAGCTGTCACCGTGCTGCTCGCAGAGGGTCACCTCCTTGTCGAGGACGTGCCCGGCGTCGGGAAGACGATGCTCGCCAAGACGCTGGCCCGCTCGATCGACTGCACCGTGCGTCGGGTTCAGTTCACCCCCGACCTGCTGCCGAGCGACATCACCGGCGTCAGTGTCTTCAACCAGGACCTGAGGGACTTCGAGTTCCGCCCGGGCGCGATCTTCGCCAACGTCGTCGTCGGCGATGAGATCAACCGCGCCTCCCCCAAGACCCAGTCGGCCCTGCTCGAGTCGATGGAGGAGGGGCAGGTCACGGTCGACGGACAGACCTATGTCCTGCCGACGCCGTTCATCGTCATGGCAACGCAGAACCCCATTGAGATGGAGGGGACCTATCCGCTCCCCGAGGCACAGCGGGACCGGTTCATGGCACGCATCTCGATGGGCTACCCCGCCCATCGGGCTGAGATGGAGATGCTCGAGACACACGGCCGGCTCTCCCCGCTCGAGAGCCTGCGTCCGGTCGTCGACGCGGCGTCGGTACGGGCCATGATCGCCGCCGTGCGCGATGTCTATGTCGCGCCGGCCATCCGTGAGTACATCGTCGCCCTGGCCACCGCGACGCGGGAGAGCGAGGCGCTGCGTCTCGGAGCCTCACCCCGGGCGACCCTGCACCTCCTTCGGGCTGCCCGCGCGACCGCTGTTCTGGCCGGCCGCGACCATGTCCTGCCCGATGACGTCCAGGCTGTCGTCGTGCCTGTGCTCGCACATCGCATCCTCACCACGGGTGAGACCCAGGCCGCGCGCCGGACCCCGGCCGATGTCCTCGGCGACATCCTCGGACGCGTGCGCGTACCCGTCCCGCGCCAGCCCTGACACCCGAGCCGATGGCCTCGTTCTTCGCCTCGCTGACATCTCGCGGCAGGTTCTTCATCGCACTCGGGGTAGCCCTGGTCGTCACCGGCCTGGGCCTGGGCATGCGCGATCTGACCCGGATCGGACTGCTCCTGCTCATCCTTCCGGCGGCCACGCTGCTCATCACCAGGCGTCACCCGATGACCTTCGGCGTTGCTCGTCGCCCCGTGCCAGGACGGGTGCGGGTCGATGAGTCCTCGACCGTCGAGCTGACGGTCGTCAATCCGTCCCGGACCCGCTCACCGGTCATTGCCGCGGAGGAGTCGCTCGACTACTCCCTCGGGGACCGTCCGCGGACTGTGATCCCCCCGCTGCGGCGTGGCCAGAGCCACGCGATGTCCTACACAGTGCGCAGTCATGTGCGCGGGCGGCACCGTCTCGGCCCCCTCACCCTCAGTGTCTCGGACCCGTTCGGGCTGACCGAGCGTGACCTGTCGATGCAGAGCACCGCAGACATCATCGTGCTCCCCCGCGCGGTTCCGCTCACGGACGCAGGCCGCGGATCGCACGGCACCGGCTCGGACGGCACCATCCCGCACATGGTCGCTCTCCACGGTGAGGACGACGTGGCCGTCCGTGAGTACCGCTACGGCGACGACCTGCGCCGGGTGCACTGGCCCGCCACGGCGCGCACGGGCGACCTCATGGTCCGGCAGGAGGACCGCCCCGCGATGAAACGTGCCGTGGTCCTGCTCGACTCGCGGCTCTCCGTCCACGGCCCGACGACCTCGCAGTCGTTGGAATGGGCGGTGACGATGGCCGCGTCCGTCGTCCTGCACGCCATGGCCCAGAACTATGCCGTCCATCTCGTGACCGCATCCCCCGAGCCCGGAGTCGGCCGGCACAGTACGAGCAGCGCGACGTCGATGGAGGCGCTCGCCCTCGTCACACCCGGTCCGGACGAGGACCTCATCGGGGTACTCCACACCGCTGGCGGTGTGGTCGGGGACGGCGGCCTCATCGTCGCGATCCTCGGATCATGCACCGACTCCGACGCCCGCGCCGTCGCCTCGCTCCGCTCCCTCGGCAGCCGCGGTCTGGCGCTCGTGATCGACCGGTCGACACTCACCGACGACCCGGCGGCACTGAAGCCCGGCCACCGCGCCCTCGGGACCGTCGAGACGCTGCGACGCGCCGGCTGGCGGGCCGTCGTCGTCGGCCGATCAACCTCGTGGCAGTCTGCCTGGGCCCAGCTCACCGGCAGTGGCAGCATGACGACGGTGGGCTCGTCGTCATGAGTCGGGGTCGGGTCACTGAGTCTCTGCTCGCGATGCTGGCGGTCGCGGTTGTGGTCGCGCCCCTGCACTCGCTGTTCACCCCGGGGACCTGGATCCCCTACGCGCTGGTGATGGCGCTGGCCGTGACCATCACCGGGGTCGTCGCCCGGTCCCTCACGCGCCTGGACGTCCCGGTGGTCCTTGCCCAGATCCTCGTCGGGCTCGCAATCACCTGCCTAGTCTTCGCGCGCGAGCACCTCTGGTACGGACTGCCGACGTGGGAGACGGTCCTCGCCCTGAACACTCTGCTCTACGACGCACGGATCATCATCACGACCTACGCTCCCCCGGCACCGACGAGCACCGGCATCATCCTCGCCCTCGCCCTTCTCGTGTGGTTGACGACGCTTGTCGTCGACTTCCTCGCCGTGACCCGCAGAGCACCGGCACTGGCCGGCATCGCGCTGCTCACAGCCTTCCTCACGGCCGCAAGCAACTCCGGCAGCGGGATGCCCGTGGGCTACTTCATCGTCGCTGCCACGCTGTGGCTCGCCCTGCTCGGACGCTCTCGGGTGCAGGCGCTGACCAGGTGGGACTCGAGCGGCAGGCACGCGTCACAGACGCCACAGCCCGGGCACGACCGCGCCGGCCGCCTGGCCGTCGCGGGTCGCCAGGTCGGCGTGATCTCGGTCCTCGTCGCAGCCTTGGCCGCCTCGTTGCTGCCCCATATGCCGACCCGCTTCCTCCTCGACGGTCTCGGCCGGGCCAGTGGGGGCGGCGGGACACCGACCATGACCATCAGCTCGACGGTGAACCTCGCGGACAACCTGGAGCAGCAGTCCCAGCACCAGGTCCTCCGCTACACGACGTCGGCGCGCTCCCCCGCTCCCCTCCGGGTGGGTGTCCTACCCACCTACGAGGACGGCGTCTGGACCATCGGAGAGCCGACCACGACTACGGCAGCACTGCCCGACCTACCCGTCGGGAGCAGCGCCGAGGATGCCGAGACCTTCGAGGTGATCGAGAACGGGCTGGGAGCTCCTCAGCTCGCTCTCCCCTTCCCGGTGGCCTCGCTGGAGATCGACACGGAGTGGGGCACGACGACCGGGGACACCATCGTCGTCGAGAGGCGGGTCGACGAGTACTCCGCGAGCTACGTGCTCGAGGACCCCACCGAGGAGGCCCTCCAAGCCAGCCCGGCCACGGACAGCCTCGCACGCCCGGACGTCAACCCGCGCGACCTCGCCGTCGACCCCGCCTCACGCGGGGCGGTGGTCGAGGCTCTCGCGAGCATCTCGGCACCCGGCATGACCCCGATCGACAAGGCCCGAGCCATCCAGGCCCACCTGCGGAGCAACGAGTACACCTACTCCCTCGAGCTGCTGCAGCCCACCGACGTGACGGGCGCCCCGGTCATGACCGACCCGATCACGGCCTTCCTCCAGACCCGCCAGGGCTTCTGCACCCAGTTCACTGCAGCGATGGTGATGATGGCGCGCGCCGAGGGCATCCCGGCCAGGTTCGCCATCGGCTTCCTCCCCGGCGAGTCCGACGATGACGAGTGGAGTGTCGTCGGAGCTGACGCGCACGCCTGGCCGGAGCTGTACTTCGCGGACATCGGCTGGCTGCGGTTCGAGCCGACCCCCGCCACCCGCACGGGGGCGAGCCCACCGGCCTACAGCCGGCCGGTCTCCACGACCCCGACGCCGGAGCCCACCGTCCGGCCCTCGCAGCCGGCTCAGCCGGTCGAGCCGTTCGAGCCGCCGCAGCCCGAGAACCGCCCGACCAGCGCGACGCCGACCAGCTGGTTCGCAGACGCCATCGACCGGTTCGGGTGGCTCGCTCTCGTGCTCGTCCTCGCAGTCCTCGCAGCCCTGACCATGCCGCTCTCGGCCTGGGTCGAGCGCCGTCGACGGCGCCGGGCCGCGGCCGACGAGGCGGCCCGGATCGAGGTGGTCTGGGGCGATCTGCTCGAGCGCCTCGACGACATCGACATCACTGCCCCACTGGATGCCAGCCCGCGTCAGGTCGGTCGCTACATCATCGGGCAGACCTATCTGTCCACGCCCACCCGCGACGCGCTGAGTCGGGTCGTGGCTGCCGTGGAGACAGCACGCTACGCCCGTCCCGTGGAGGGCAGCGACCCGGAGCGGGTGGCCCGTGTGGAGGAGGATGCCCGCGAGGTCGCCGAGCGGATCGTCGGTGCGCTGCGACGCAGTGACCGGGTGCGCTCGACATGGTGGCCCGCAGCAGGGGTCGCCGCCTGGCGTCGCGGCATCGACCAGGGTCGGGACCGGCTGCAGACCGATGTCATCGACCGGCTTCCGCGGCGACGGGGCTCCCCCCCAGACTGAGCCGGTGTCTAGTCGAGGTAGTCGCGCAGGACCTGCGAGCGGCTCGGGTGACGGAGCTTGCTCATCGTCTTGGACTCGATCTGGCGGATCCGCTCACGCGTCACGCCATAGACCTTGCCGATCTCGTCGAGGGTCTTGGGCTGACCGTCGGAGAGCCCGAAGCGCATCGAGACCACACCGGCCTCGCGCTCGGAGAGCGTGTCCAGGACCGAGTGCAGCTGCTCCTGGAGGAGCGTGAACGACACCGCGTCCGCGGGCACGACAGCCTCGGAGTCCTCGATGAGGTCACCGAACTCGCTGTCGCCGTCCTCGCCGAGGGGGGTGTGCAGGGAGATCGGCTCACGGCCGTACTTCTGCACCTCGACGACCTTCTCGGGCGTCATGTCGAGCTCAGCCGCCAGCTCCTCCGGAGTGGGCTCACGACCCAGGTCCTGAAGCATCTGCCGCTGGACACGGGCCAGCTTGTTGATGACCTCGACCATGTGGACCGGGATGCGGATCGTGCGGGCCTGGTCGGCCATGGCACGGGTGATCGCCTGCCGGATCCACCAGGTCGCATAGGTCGAGAACTTGTAGCCCTTGGTGTAGTCGAACTTCTCCACCGCACGGATGAGGCCGAGGTTGCCCTCCTGGATGAGGTCGAGGAAGAGCATGCCGCGACCGGTGTAGCGCTTCGCCAGGGACACGACCAGACGGAGGTTGGCCTCGAGGAGGTGGTTCTTGGCCTTCTTGCCGTCCTGGGCGATCCACCAGAGCTCGCGCTTGAGCTTCATCTCGATCTTGTCGCCGGAGTTGAGCTTCTCCTCGGCGAACAGACCGGCCTCGATGCGCTTGGCGAGCTCGACCTCCTGCTCGGCGTTGAGGAGGGCGACCTTGCCGATCTGCTTGAGATAGTCCTTGACGGGGTCGGCCGTCGCACCGGCCGTGACGACCTGCTGCGCTGGCTGGTCGTCGTCGTCGGCGTCGGAGTAGACGAA
>JAAYSB010000336.1 GCA_012518475.1 Intrasporangiaceae bacterium
AGCCGGCGGATCTGGCCGACCGTCGCCACGGTCGGCGCCGATGGTGCCCACTTCGTCGCCCCGGACGAGGTCGCCGCCATTGTCGAGACAGTCGTTCAGGGCCGCGTCGGGAACCCCGGAGGTGCGCCGTGAGCCAGATGCCGTTCTACGTCTCGCCCGAGCAGCTCATGAAGGACCGGGCGGACTTCGCCCGCAAGGGCATCGCCCGTGGCCGGTCGGTCATCGTCCTCTCCTACGACAAGGGCATTCTCTTCGTCGCCGAGAACCACTCGAGCACGCTGCACAAGATCTCCGAGATCTACGACCTCATCGGCTTCGCCGCTGTGGGCAAGTACAACGAGTTCGAGAACCTCCGGGTGGCCGGCATCCGCTATGCCGATCTGCGGGGGTACTCCTACGACCGCTCCGACGTCACGGCACGCGGTCTCGCGAACGCCTATGCCCAGACCCTCGGCACCGTCTTCACCCAGGACACCAAGCCGTTCGAGGTGGAGATCGTCGTCGCCGAGGTGGGGCACAGCCCGCACACCGACCAGATCTATCGCCTCACCTATGACGGGTCGGTCGCTGACGAGCGCGGCTTCGTCGCCATGGGTGGCGCCATCGAGCCCATCGAGGCCGCCCTGCGCGAGCGCTACTCGCCTGACCTCAACCTCGGCGACGCACTGACTCTCGCGGTCGGTGTGCTCGCGGCCGACCCCGCAGGCGGGCAGCCGCGCGGGATCGGCGCCGACCAGCTCGAGGTCGCTGTTCTCGACCGGGGCCGGCCCCGCCGCACGTTCCGGCGCATCGTCGGCGGGCTGCTCGAGCGTCTGCTCAACGAAGCCGACCCGACCCACGACGCGCCGACCTCCGACGACTCCGGGCCGGGGCCGCACGACGTGCTCAGCGGTGACCTCCCTCGCCACGAGGCGAGCAATCCGCAGACCCAGCGCGAGCACGCTGAGTCCGGTGAGCCCGAGGGCAGCGACTAGGCATGGACCGGCGGATCTTCGGGATCGAGACCGAGTACGGCATCACGTGCGTGGCTGACGGCCAGCGGACGCTCACCCCGGACGAGGTGGCGCGCTACCTGTTCCGCAAGGTCGTCTCGTGGGGCCGCTCGAGCAACGTCTTCCTCCAGAACGGTTCGCGCCTCTATCTCGACGTCGGCTCCCACCCGGAGTATGCGACGCCCGAGTGCGACAGCGTCGCCGACCTCGTCGTCCACGACAAGGCGGGGGAGCGGATCATCGGCGACCTGGTCGCCGACGCCCAGGACCGTCTCCGCGAGGAAGGACTCGCCGGCACGATCTTCGTGTTCAAGAACAACACCGACTCTGCCGGCAACTCCTACGGCTGCCACGAGAACTTCCTGCTCTCGCGGACCGGGAGCTTCCAGGACATGTCGGACACCCTCCTGCCGTTCCTCGTCTCGCGCCAGCTCATCTGCGGCGCCGGCAAGGTCGTGAACGGCACCCGCGGTGCCCGGTATGCGCTGAGCCAGCGCGCCGAGCACATCTGGGAGGGCGTGTCCTCGGCGACGACGCGGAGCCGGCCGATCATCAACACGAGGGACGAGCCGCACGCCGACGCCGAGAAGTACCGCCGACTGCATGTCATCGTCGGCGACTCGAACATGAGCGAGACGACGACACTGCTCAAGGTGGGTTCCGCGGACCTCGTGCTCCAGATGATCGAGGCCGGCGTCGTCATCCGCGACCTCACGCTCGAGAACCCGATCCGCTCCATCCGGGAGATGAGCTACGACGTCACCGGCCGACGCACCGTCCGCCTCGCGAACGGCCGGGAGCTGTCGGCGCTTGACCTGCAACGGACCTACTACGAGGCGGCCAGCAGCTTCGCCGAGCGTGAGGGGCTCACCGACCACCCCGTGCACGCGCAGGTGCTCGATCTGTGGCGGCGCACGGTCGAGGCGGTGGAGTCCGGCGACCTCACCGGGATCGAGACCGAGATCGACTGGGTGCTCAAGCGGCGGCTCATCCTCCGCTACGCCGACAAGCATGGTCTTGAGCTCGACGACCCCCGAATCGCCCAGCTCGACCTCACCTACCACGACATCGATCGCAGTCGGAGCCTGTTCTATGCGGCCGAGCGCGCTGGTCTGGCCGCCCGCACCTCTGACGATGCCACCATCGACGAGGCCATGACCACCCCGCCCCAGACGACCCGGGCCAAGCTCCGCGGCGACTTCGTCCGGGCCGCCCAGGAGAACCGCCGCGACTTCACCGTCGACTGGGTGCACCTGAAGCTCAACGACCAGGCTCAGCGCACCGTGCTGTGCAAGAACCCGTTCACCGCGGTCGACGCACGTGTCGAGCGTCTCATCACCGGGATGGGCGCTGCATCGGGGAACACCGCCTCTCCCACACCCGTTTAGACTTGAGTCTTTGCCTGCCGGGCATCCGGCAGGCACGATCATCACTCCGATCGTCGTTCCCGACTTCATCAAGGTACTTATCACTGTGTCTCGCACCAGAACCGTCCTCTCCCGAGGTGTCGCCGTCGCTGCGGCCGCCGCACTGACCCTGTCCGCCTGCGGCACCGAAGAGGCGCCACAGAGTCCGGCAGCCGCCTCCAGCGGTCTGGCCGACGTCACTGTCGCCGACGCCGCCGACGACGCGACGACCCCGGAGGTGGAGTTCGACCCGGGCTCGATCTCGGTCGAGGAGACCGAGAACATCGTGCTCTCCGAGGGCGACGGTGAGGAGCTCACCGGCAGCGAGCTGATCAGCTTCGACTACGCGATCTTCTCCGCGACGAGCGGTGAGGAGCTGGGCAGCAGCTATCCGGCGAACGCCGTGGGGCTCGACCTCCAGGACGAGACCGTCCTGCCCGGACTCACCTCGGCCCTGACCGGTCAGACGATCGGCTCTCGGGTCCTCGTGGCCCTGCCCCCGAAGGACGCCTTCGGTGAGGGTGGCAACCCGCAGCTCGGTGTCGAGGCCGACGACACGCTGCTCTTCCTCGTCGACATCCTCTCCGCCATGACGCCGCTCACTGCGGCGGAGGGCACCGCTGTCGAGGCCAAGGCGGGCCTCCCGACGGTCGAGATGACCGAGGGTGAACCCGCAGCGATCACCATCCCCGAGGGATTCGAGGACCCGGACGAGACCGTGAGCCAGCTCCTCATCGAGGGCGAGGGCGCAGAGGTCAAGGCGGGCCAGATGCTCCGCGTCGCATACACCGGCGTCACGGCCAAGGACGGCGAGATCTTCGACTCCTCCGCGAACAGCCCGCAGGGCTATGCCGAGTTCCCGATCGGCGTCGGCCGGGTCATCCAGGGCTGGGACAAGGGCCTGGTCGGCAAGAAGGTCGGCAGCCGCGTGCTCCTCGTCATCCCCGCAGATGAGGGATACGGTGAGCAGGGCAGCCCGCCGAACATCGAGGGCGGCGACACCCTCGTCTTCGTCGTCGACGTCCTCGCGGCGTACTGAGCCCACCCGATCACAACGGAAGGACATCGAGCATGAGTCAGGACCGCACCAAGCCCGAGATCGACTTCCCCGGCGATGAGCCGCCCGCGGACCTCGTCATCGAGGATCTCATCGAGGGCACCGGCGACGCGGCCACGGCCGGGCAGACCGTGACGGCGCACTACGTCGGTGTGGCCCACTCGACGGGGGAGGAGTTCGACGCCTCCTGGAACCGCGGCGAGCCGCTGGACTTCCGCCTCGGCGTCGGCCAGGTCATCAAGGGCTGGGACCAGGGCATCGAAGGTATGCGGGTCGGCGGTCGCCGTCGGCTGACCATCCCGCCGCACCTCGCCTACGGCGACCGTGGTGCCGGCGGTGCCATTGCTCCCGGCGAGACGCTGATCTTCGTCGTGGACCTCGTCGACGTCGTCTGATCCCCGACTGATCCGCGTCAGCGGGAGTGAGCGGCCAGGCGGGCGGCGTGCCGGCCGGCGACCGCGCCGGTCAGGAACGCGGCCTCGTCCTCATCCAGGCCCCGACCCATCGTCGAGAGCCGAACCGGAGCCCTGCGCAGCGCCTCGAGCAGTCCGTCCGTGGTCACGTCGACGACCCGGTGGGCCACCGCCGCTGACTCGGCGAGGTCCGCAGCCTGGGCGATGAGATCCGCCCGATCCGCCGGAACCGGCAGGTCTGCCGGCGCGAGCGCCACCGTGCCGTAGGCGGTGCGACTGTGGTGGGAGATCCCGCGGTGCCGAGCGCGAGGGTCTGCATCGGAGACCCGCAGCGCGGCGACGGGCTGTCCGCCGAGGACGGCGGCCGCATTGACCGCCTCGCCGCAGGCCACCCCGGAGAAGCCCCAGCGCGTGCCTGTTCCGACGTTCCCCGGTCCCTGGATGACGACCGCGATGTCGGCGTCCAGCACGTGCCGGGCGGCGAGCAGACCGGTGTGCAGGCTCACGGCCTCCAGGTCGCCACCGAAGGCCTGTCCCACTGTGACCGTTCCGGCGATCCACCCTGCCTCTGCGAGGGCGGCGACGGCACGGGAGAACGCGAGGGGGAGGGCCCCGCCATCGGTCATGACGTAGGCGAGGCGAAGGTCGGGCCGGTCACATCGTGCCCCCGCCAGGACAGCGGGGAGAGCCGAGTGCAGGTCTGCGACGACCACGGGCATACCCCCGAGGTCGTCCGCCTCCGCGAGGATGCCGTGGTGCGGACTGTCCTGCTCGTCGACGGCGAACAGCATCTGCTGGAGCGGGGTGTAGCGCGCCTTGACGATATGGCCGCCCGACGGCAGATCCGGGGGCAGGTCGGCGCGGGAGACGATGAAGGCGAGACCGCCGGTTCCCAGGCCCCGCAGGAGGGCACCGACGTTGAGGACGACCTGCTCCCCGATCTCAGGCTCACCGAGCAGGCCGGTGTAGGCGAGGGCTGCCACCGCAACGGTCTCGGTGCCAGGACCGGCAAGGTCCGGCACGTCGACGACGAACTCGACTGCTCCCGGCCAGGAGCGGGTCCGGGAGACAACGGTTCCGGTCCGCCACTGCATACCCCGGCCGGACGTTCCTCCACCGGCCCCTGAGCACCCGGGGTCCGACATTCCTTGCGCCATCACGAGCCCGAGCGTAACTGTCCGGTAGCGTGCCGTAGGTGGCGCCCGCACCCTCGGCCAAGACCGAGCGACTGATGAACCTCGTCATGACGCTGCTCTGGACGAGGCGACCGCTGACGCGCCATGACCTGCGCCGGACCGTCGAGCAGTACCAGCTCACGACCAGTGACGAGGCCTTCGAGCGGATGTTCGAGCGGGACAAGGATGAGCTGCGCGCGCTCGGGGTGCCGCTCGAGACGGTCGAGGCGGACCCGCTCTTCGACGACGAGCTCGGCTACCGGATCCGTCCTGACGAGTACGAGCTGCCGGAGATCTCCTTCGAGCCGGACGAGCTCGTCGTCCTCGGTCTGGCGGCCCGGACCTGGTCGCACGGCACCCTCGGGGGAGCGGCGGCCCAGGCCCTGCGCAAGCTGCAGGCAAGCCAGCCCGGCACTGACGGGACCCCGGCCGGCCCGATCGAGCCGCGTCTGGGCGCGGCCGAGCCTGGATTCCCGACCGCTCTGCGTGCGATCCAGACCCGTCAGGAGCTGCGCTTCGAGTACCGCGGAGCCGGGTCGGCCGAGACGAGCCCCCGCCGGGTGCAGCCGTGGGGACTGACCTCGGTACACGGACACTGGTACCTCACCGGATTCGACGTGGACCGGGAGGCCGAACGGGTCTTCCGGCTCAGCCGCGTCGTCGGCGACGTCCGGACCCACGGCCGGCCCGGTGCCTACGACATCCCCGCAGACGCCCGACCTGCCGACGTGGCGCGGGCAGCTGCCCCGGCCGAGTCGGAGACGACCGCCCAGGTGACCGTCCGCACCGGTGCCGGTGCCCGACTGCGCAGTCAGGCTCAGGTTCTCGAGGACGGCGAGGAGTGGACCCGCCTCGAGGTCCGCCTCCCCGACGACTCCCTGGTCAGCGAGCTCGCCATGCTCCTCGACAGTGTCCGCGACATCGCTCCTGCCGGCGTCGCACAGGCCGTGCGTGAGCATCTGACGACGGTCGCGGAGCGGCACACCGACGCAGGCATACCCGATCTCTCGCAGACGGCCCAGTCAGCCCTGGACGCGCTGCGCAACACCAGCGGCAAGCGGGGTCACGGGTCGATCGAGCCGGCGACCGAACGACTCAGTCGGCTGCTGGCGATGGTGCCGTGGCTCGTGCACCGGCAGGGGATCGACGTCGCGGAGGCTGCGCGAGGCCTCTCGGTGACCGAGGACCAGCTGCGCGCCGATCTGGAGCTGCTCTTCATGTGCGGATACGGCTCGATGCCGGACCAGCTCATCGAGGTCGACAGCGAGAGCGGGCGGATCTTCATCGAGAACGCCGACACCATCGCCCGTCCGCTGCGCCTGGGCTGGGACGAGGCAGTCACTCTCGTCGTCGGCCTGCGAGCGCTCGAGGCCGTCCCCGGTCTGCACGACGACGACGCCGTGGGGCGGGCTCTCGGCAAGCTCGAGACGGCCGTCGGGGACCTGCTCTCGGCCGCGGACCGGGTCACCGCCCGCATCGACGACGAAGGGGTCGACGCCGGGCTGCTCGCCACCTTGCGTGCGGCGCTGGCGGATCGCCGTCGCGTCCACCTGGTCTATGACGCCGCGGAGCGCGACGAGCGGACCGAGCGTGATGTCGACCTCATGCGAGTGGTGAGCGCCGAGGGGCGCTGGTATGCCGAGGGCTGGTGCCACCGGGCTCAGGACTCCAGGTTCTTCCGGCTGGATCGGATCCGCTCTGTCGAGGTCCTCGACGTCGACGGCACCCCACCGGCCGAGGCCACGCCCCGTGACCTGTCCGCCGGGACCTATCAGCCGGCCGATGACGCCACGGTCGTCACCCTCGTGCTCGAGCCTGCGGCCCGATGGGTGACCGAGTACTACCCCGTTGCGGAGCACGCCCAGATCACCGCCACGGACGGGACCCACCTCGAGGCGGTCCGGATGATCGTGTCCCACCTCGACTGGCTCGTCCGTCTCGCGGTGCGGCTCGGCGGCCGACTCGTCGTGCTCGAACCGGCACACGTGCGCGAACAGCTCATCGACCGGGTGCAGTCCGCCCTGGCCGACGCCCCGACGGACGTCGGACGTGACCTCACCTCCCCGTGACCACCGTCGGTCTCCCGTAGACTGCAGTCGTTCCCCGCTACCGCGTCAAGGTTGGACACATGAACTTCCCCAGAGGCACCGAGCTCATCATCCTGCTCATCCTGCTGATCATCGTCTTCGGCTGGAAGCGGCTTCCTGACGCCGCTCGCAGCCTCGGTCGCTC
>JAAYSB010000337.1 GCA_012518475.1 Intrasporangiaceae bacterium
CGGATCTGGTGAAGCGGGAGTTCACCGCCGAGGCGCCGAACCGGCTCTGGGTGACCGACCTGACCTTGGTGCCGACATGGGCCGGTGTCGCGTATGGGTGCTTCATCGTTGATGTGTTCTCGCGGATGATCGTGGGGTGGCGAGTCGCGTCACACATGCGCACCGAGATGGTCCTCGACGCGATCGAGATGGCCCGCTGGTCACGGGGCCATCACCACGACGATCTCCGATGCCACAGCGACGCGGGCAGTCAAGGCGGAATCAAGTGGTCGTCGCAACACCTTGAGTGTGGAGGTGTGCGATGGGCAGAGACAAGGGCGAGACCCGGGATGGTGCGGGTGGTGCGCGGAGGCAGTGGGCGGCGGATCGGGCGTTGCGGCCGGCGATGCGTTCCCCGGGTAGGCCGGAGCCGTCGCGGGCGGTGCAGCGGGCGTTCTGGCGGTTGATCGCGCAGGGCCTGCGCACCGAGGACGCCGCAGCGGGCGTGGGCGTGTCGAGCCCGGTCGGGCAGCGCTGGTTCCGACACGCTGGAGGGATGAGTCCACTGAGCCTGGCCGAACCCTCAAGCCGGTACCTTTCATTCGCCGAGCGGGAGGAGATCGCGATCCTGCGCGAGCAGCAGCACGGGGTACGTGAGATCGCCCGCCGGATCGGACGAGACCCGGGCACGATCTCGCGGGAGTTGCGCCGCAACGCGGCCACCCGCGGCGGGAAGGCGCATTACCGGGCGGGTGTGGCGCAGTGGAAGGCCCAGCAGGCGGCCAAGCGCCCGAAGCCGGCCAAGCTCGCCACCAATCCCCGGCTGCGAGCATACGTCCAGGACCGGCTCGCCGGCCAGGTCCGCCGCGCTGACGGGACTGTCGTGGTCGGGCCGAAGGCGGCGGCGTTCAAGGGCCGTGGGAAGCCGTTTCGGGCGGACCGTGCCTGGTCGAGCGCGTGGAGTCCGGAACAGATCAGCAACCGGCTCAAGATCGACTTCCCTGATGATGAGTCCATGCGGATCAGCCACGAGGCGATCTATCAGTCGCTGTTCATTCAGGGCCGCGGCGCGCTTCAACGTGAGCTCGTCGCGTGCTTGCGCACCGGACGAGCGCTGCGGGTGCCGCGAGCCCGGAGCAAGAGCAAGCCTCAAGGGCACGTCACCGCCGACGTCGTGATCAGCGCCCGACCGGCCGAGGCTGCCGACCGGGCGGTGCCTGGGCACTGGGAGGGTGATCTGATCATCGGTACCGGTCGCTCGGCCATCGGGACGGTCGTCGAACGCCACAGCCGCGCCACGCTGTTGGTGCACTTGCCCCGACTCGACGGCTGGGGAGAGACTCCGCCGGTCAAGAACGGCCCGGCCCTGGGAGGCTACGGCGCGGTCGCGATGGCGGAGGCGCTGACCACGACGATGACGCGCCTGCCCGAGCAGCTGCGTCAGACGCTGACCTGGGACCGTGGCAAAGAGCTCGCCGGACACGCACAGTTCACCCTCGACACCGGCACGAAGGTGTTCTTCGCCGACCCGCACTCACCCTGGCAGCGCCCGACGAACGAGAACACCAACGGGCTATTGCGCCAGTACTTCCCCAAAGGAACCGACCTCTCCCGCTGGAACGCCGACGACCTCGAAGCAGTCGCTCTGACCCTGAACAACCGACCCCGCAAGAGCCTGAACTGGCGAACTCCCACCGAAGTCCTTGAAGAACAACTACGCTCACTGAATCAACCCGGTGTTGCAAGGACCGATTGAACCCAAGCA
>JAAYSB010000338.1 GCA_012518475.1 Intrasporangiaceae bacterium
GCCGGGGTCACCGACGTCGGCCGACCGCGCCCGGTCGTGACGATCGATCTCGACCTGGAGTATCCGAGCCGCTTCATCGGGGTCGACTACGACCGCGAGACGGTCGTCCGCGTTCTCACCGAGATCGGTTGTCTGGTCGAGGAACTCGCCACGACGTCGGGCACGGGGCTGCGGGTCACGCCGCCCTCGTGGCGCCCGGACCTCACATCGGCGCCGGACCTCCTCGAGGAGATCGCCCGGATCGACGGCTACGACAAGATCCCGTCGGTGCTGCCGACCCCACCGAGCGGTAGCGGACTGACCCATTCGCAGCGGGCCCGCCGCATCGTCGCTGAGGTTCTCGCGGGACAGGGACTCACCGAGGTCTGGAGTGCGCCGTTCGTCGGGGACGACCGGCACGTGGCCCTCGGCTGGACGGCCGAAGACGCACGGGCCCGCACCGTCCGCCTCGTCAACCCGCTCTCCGACGAGCAGCCGCTCATGCGGATCTCCGTCATCTCGACGATGGTCGACGCCCTGGTCCGCAACGTCGCGCGCGGCACCAAGGACGTCGGGCTCTTCGAGATCGGCCTGGTCACCGCCCTCGAGGGCGAGCAGCAGGTCGCCCCGACCGAGCGGGTCGGGGTCCACCCTGCGCCGGAGGTTCTCGAGTCGATCCACGCGGCCATCCCGCCGCAGCCGCGCCACCTCGGGATGCTCCTCGCCGGAGAGGTCGAGCGCAGCGGCTGGTGGGGGGCCGGACGCAAGGCTGAGGCTGCCGACGCGATCTCGCTCGCGAGCTCCGTCGCCGAGGCACTGGGTGTCCCGGTCACGACGACGTCCGCCGACGGCGTCATGCCCTTCCACCCGGGCCGCTGCGCAGCGATCCATCTCGAGACCGGAGAGCTCGTCGGTCACGCCGGCGAGCTGCACCCGAAGGTTGTTCAGGCTCTCGGTGTCCCGGCCCGCACCGTCGGTGCCGAGCTCGACCTCGACGTCCTCATCGCCGCCGCCGACCGGACCGTGAGGGCGAGCACCGTCATCACCTCGCCGGTCGCCTACAGCGATGTGGCGCTCGTCGTCGACGAGACCGTCACGGCCGCCGACCTCGAGGCCGCTCTGCGCTCCGGTGCCGGCGAGATCCTCGAGTCGGTGCACCTTTTCGACGTCTATCGCGGCGACCAGATCGACGACGGCAAGAAGTCCCTCGCCTACCGGTTCACCTTCCGCGCCCCGGGTCGGACGCTGACGACCGAGGAGGTCTCCGCGCTGCGGGACTCCGCGGTCGCAGCGGCTGCCGAGGCGCACGGCGCGGTCCAGCGCTGAGCCTGTCGTCACGGCCTGAGCTCCGCGCCGAGCGGCAGCGCTCAGGCGGTCATGATCAGGCGTTGAGCTGGACGACCCCGAACATCTCGGCCAGTCGGTCCTCACCGAGCTCGAAACGCGCGGCGGTCTGCCGGCCCCACTCGCGAAGGACGTGCTCGAGGTCTGCACGGTGGCCGGTCTGCGAGGAGTGCTCCATGAGCGCGGCGACCTTGCGCTCGAAGGTGCCGGTGATGTCGACGGCGTGCGTCGGGTGCGGGTGTGCCATCAGCCAGATCTCGCCGACCTTCCACGGCTGGAGGTCCTCCTCGAGGAGCTCCGGCCAGGCGAACGGGTTCTCCGCAGCCGGATAGCAGGCCCGGAAGGTCGCCTCACCGGCGGCGAGATGGTCGGGATGTGAGGCGTGCGGGCGGTCATACCACCGCTCCGGGCTCTGGCAGAGGACCCGTTGCGGCCGCACGTCGCGGATGACGCGCACGATCTGGTGCTGCAGGTCGAAGGACGGCTCGAGCCATCCGTCCCGGAAGCCGTCGAGGAAGCGGACGTCGTCGACGCCGAGGTGTGCGGCGGCGGCTCGCTGCTCCGCCTCACGCAGCCCAGGTATTCCGGCGGAGTCAACATCCGGCAGAGCACCCTGTTCTCCCCGGGTGATGAGGAGGAGGGTCACCGCGATACCGGCATCGCTCCAGTGGGCCATCGTTCCGCTGCACCCGAAGTCGGCGTCGTCCGGGTGGGCGGCGACGACGAGGACGCGTTCGATCATGGAGTCGTCTCTGGGCTGGGTCACAGACATGAGGGTATGCGGTGGGCACCTTCGTCTGACGCGGCGCCGGTGCTAGAGCGCCCGGTGTGAGAGGTTGGGTTCCCGGCCACCCATACCGTTCCGGACAAGGAGCACCCATTCATGACCCGTCAGCCCGTTGCCATCGTCACCGGCGCCTCACGCGGGATCGGCAAGCATGTCGCCGACGCCCTGGAGGCGCAGGGGTATGCCGTCGCCCGCGGCTCCCGCGACGTCGCCCCGGTCACCGATCAGCAGGCGGTGGAACGGTGGGTCGCCGAGATCCTCGACGAGTACGACCGCGTCGACCTGCTCGTCAACAACGCCGGCGTCATCGACACCGAGGTGGGTCTCCTCGACTCCGACCCGGACCAGTGGTGGGAGACGGTCGAGATCAACGTGCGCGGCGCATACCTGTGCACGTGGGCGGTCGGGCGCGCACTGCGCGACCGGCACGGTTCGACCGACTCGCTGCGCGTCGTCAATCTCAACAGCGGTGCCGGTCTGCGGGCTGGTGAGGTGGCCACGGCATACAACCTGAGCAAGACCGCGCTCGCGCGGCTCACCGGGTCGACGCACCTCGCGGGGATCCCGTGCCTGGACCTCATGCCCGGTGTCGTGCGCACCGATATGACCGAGGCCATGGATGCTCACCGCGACCGGACCGAGTGGACCGACCCAGCGGACGTCGCGGAGCTCGTCCTGTCCTTCGGTGCCGGAGAGCTCGATGCCTGGTCGGGACGGTTCGTCCGGGCCGGAACCGATACGCCGGCTTCGCTGCGGGCTGCGGCCGCCATCCTCGGGGAGCGGAACCGGATGCTCAGTCTCGAGCCCTATGAGGGCGATCCGGTCGCATGAACAGGCGTGCGGTGCGTATCGCGGCCTAGGTCGTCTCACACCGACGGTAGGTTGGGCAGATGAGTGAGCCAGCAGGACTGACGGTCGCCGTCACGGGTCCGACCGGGACGTTCGGGGCTGCGCTCATCCCGTTGCTCGAGGCGGAGCCTCAAGTCGAGCGGATCATCGGCATCGCGCGACGAGAGCTCGACCCGGTCGAGCGGGGCTGGCCGACGATGGAGTACCGACGCGGGGACGTGCGCGATCCCGAGGCGCTGCGGGAGGCCTTCGCCGGGGCCGATGTCGTCGTGCACCTCGCGTTCCAGGTCATGACCGGGGATGAGGAGACGGCCCGGGAGATCAACGTCGAGGGGACGCTCAACACCGTCCGGGCAGCGGCTGAGGCGGGCGTGCGCAGGTTCGTGTATGCGTCCTCGGTCGCGGCCTACGGATTCCATCGCGACAACCCGGAGGGGATCACCGAGGACTGGCACACCCGGCCGGCCGGACGGCTGCTCTATGCCCAGGAGAAGGCCGAGCTCGAGCACCTCCTGCTGGAGACGGCGGCGGAGCATCCCGAGGTGGAGCTGTTCCTCCTCCGACCTCCGATCGTCCTCGGACCGGACGCAGTCGGGGCCAAGACGATCATCCCCGAGCTCATTGCCCCGGTCCTCCGCGGAGCGCGGGCCGCTCTTCGCTGGCTGCCCGCCGTGCCGGTGCTCGTCCCCGACCTGCCGGTCCAGTTCATCCACCAGGACGATGTCGCCTCTGCACTTCTCCTGTGCGTCCTCGGCGCAGGACCGCCGGGTGCCTACAACATCGCGGCCGACGACGTTGCCTCCTTGCTGGACGTGGCCCGCGCGGTCGGGCTGAGCCCGATCGCGCTCCCAGGTGGCCCAGTCGCGTCCGCGGCCCGCCTCGTCGCACGGGCTCCGCTCCTCCCGGCGCGGGCCGCCTGGGTCGAGACCCTCAGCTATCCCACCATCATGGTCACGGCCAAGGCCAAGACCGAGTTGGGTTGGCGCCCGCGCTACAGCGCGATCGAGTCGCTGGCAGCGACCTTCGACTGATCACCCGGTGGCGGACCCGTAGTGCGGTGCCGGAGCAGGACGAGAACCGCTCCGATGACGCCGGCCGTCAGGAGGATGCCTCCGACGACGGTTGTCGAGATCCGGTCGGGTGCGGGAAGGAAGTCGGGACGGCCGAACATGCCGACGACGAAGGGCTCGGCCATGGCACCGACCGGCACGACGAGCCGGGCGATGAGCCCGAGGAGGTCGCTGCGGCGGGCGGCAGCACCGATGAGCCCGAGCGGTGGGCCGATGATCAGCGCCGCGGCGAACCAGACCCAGTTGTCCCTCCACACGTCACCGTCGAACATCCCGAAGAGCAGGCCCAGCCCGTAGTGCACGACGAGTGATGTCACCCCGGCGACGATCCCGGCCGCCATCGCCTGGGCCGGCCGGCGCACCAGCCACCCGGCGAGGATGAGCAGTCCGGCCCACACCGTGCCCGAGTTGACGAGTCTGCTCATCGTGAACCGGATCGTCAGCCAGGTGTCGGCCTCGCCGGAGAGCTGGGCGACCGACGTGATGTTCGAGACGAGCGCGATGATGCCGA
>JAAYSB010000339.1 GCA_012518475.1 Intrasporangiaceae bacterium
GGATGAGGCTGTGCATCGCCCGCAGCCACGCCTTGTGGGTGCTGTGCAGGAGGAACCCGGTCATGAACTTGCCGAGATTCGGGTCGGCGGCAACGGGCACATAGACAGGAGAGCTCGGCGAGAGCAGAGCCCGCACCCCGTACCTGAGGACCGCGGGTTCCGGCAACGGCGTCGCCAGGGACGGGGTGAGCCAGCCCGCGTTGCCCCACGATGCCCCGGCTGCGACGCCGGTCCGGTCGATGACCGTGACCTCCAGACCTTGCTCGCGCAGGAAGAACGCCGCGGACAGGCCGACCATCCCGGCTCCGACCACAGCGACCGAACGAATCTCGCGGCTCATCTATGACTCTCCGATCCTCAAGGACATCTCGATCTCGTCGACGGGCGCTCCGTCGAATGTCGTGGCACCCGGCACCGTCCGGACGGTCCGGTAGCCGATCTTCTCGTACACCCGGTGGGCCCGGGGGTTTGTCGCGAGCACGACCAGGGTCACCTCGCGCAGCCCGACCTCGGTGAGGGCATAGGACGTGAGCAGGCGGACCGCCTCGGTGCCCAGTCCCCGGCCCTGCCAACGCGATCCGATGAGGATGCGCAGGTTCGCCGTGCGGTTCTCCCGGTCGAGCTCGTTGAGAACGATCTCGCCGGCGAGCTCTGCGCTCTTGCGCTCGACGATCGCGAGGTCGAGGCGGTCGACCTGGTCAGGCCGCGACGCATACCACTTCCGGAAATCCTCGTCGGGCACGAAGCGTTCGCGGGCCTGCGCGCTCGAGGTGACGCTGCCGGTGAGGATGCGTACCTGGGGGTCGTCGAGGATGGCTGCCATCGCGTCGGTATCGTTGCCGTCGAGGGGACGCAACCGCACCAGGTCCCCCTCGAGGGTCGGCTTGGTCGACACGTCGATCAGCAGCGCTGCCATGGCCCCATTGTGCCGCCTCGGTTGCCTGTCGTGGCGATCGGAGTGGCACAGTGGTCGGGTGGACGAGGACCGCAAGGACATCCGCATCGCCGGACTGCCCGAGGAGTATGTCGTGGGGCGACCCGAGGCGGGCGATGCTGCCGACGTCGCGGCGCTCGTAGCCGAGCAGGAGGTCGTCGGGCGGGGCCACGCCGCGACCACTGCTGACGCGGTCATCGACACCCTCACCGGCTATGGCTCATGGACCCGGCGACAGGTCCTCGTCCGGCGCAGGGACTCGGGCGGACTCCTCGCCTGGCTGACCATTCACGACCGAGCCGCCGGTCGAACCCTGGTCGACTGCGTGATCCGCCGCGATCTGCCGCAGCCTGAGGCGGCGGTCCTGGCCGAGGTGCTCTTCGCCGCCGCTGAGCGAGCAGCGGCGGACATCGCGACGATGCGCGGACTGGCGTTGACCCTCCTGGACACCGGTGCCTATGAGGCCGACTCCCGCCAGCAGGAGTTCCTGCGAGGCGCGGGCTTCGAGCAGGTCCGCACCTGGCTGCAGATGAGCCGGCCGGTCGAGGCGTCCGAGGCCACCTCGCTGCCGCGTCCGCGGGAGGGTGTGCGGGTGCGTCGGGTCGACACCCACGACGACGGACTGCCGGTCGCAGCCGACCTTCAGACGGTCCACAGGATGCTCGAGGAGTCCTTCGCCGACCACTTCAGCAGCTATCGCGAGAGCTTCCCCGAGTTCGTCATGCGGCTGCGGGAGAGTCCCGGGCACCGCTGGGACCACTGGTGGCTCGCCGAGGTCGACGTCGACGGCACCATGCTCCCGGCCGGCGCGCTCGTCTCCTCCGAGA
>JAAYSB010000035.1 GCA_012518475.1 Intrasporangiaceae bacterium
ACTTTTCTTCCTTGAGCAACCACGTTCGGCTCAAAGAGGTTCGGCTTCTGGACCCCGTCCTTTGTGGTCAGCCGAAGGTCCAGGGCCGGCAACGGCTGACTAGAGTGGCACACGCCCCCGTGGCCCAACTGGCAGAGGCAGGCGACTTAAAATCGCCACAGGTGCGAGTTCGAATCTCGTCGGGGGCGCGAGCGTGCGAGCGCCCCGACGCGATGACGGGAGAGGGTGTCAGGCGCCGCGACGAAGGAGCAGCGGCTGACCCCTCGGCTCTCGTCGGGGGCGGGAGCGACCCTCTGGACGAACGCGCCGGAGATCCAGATGGGGTATGCGTTGCGCACCATCCCCCCGCTCCACCTCCACGGCCGTTCGGGGCACAGGATGACCGAACGGACAGTCTTGATCGGAAACATCCGGGTTCCCTGGCGAGCAGACCCTCAGTGTGCCTACCGTCGGTTGATGACGAAGTCGAGGGTCCGTCGCAGGGGACCCAAGAAGGGGACGCCGCGGACGATAAGAATGACGCGTGCCGAGCGGGAGGCCCAGCTCATCGGCATCGCCGAGGAGGTCCTCGTCGAGCGCGGCTACGGCGGCACGACGGTCGATGAGATCGCGGATCGGGCGGGCATCACGAAACCGGTCATCTACGACCACTTCGGATCCAAGGACGGCCTCATCGGACGGGTCATCACCCGGGCGCACGCCGAGCTCGAGGCCGCGACGGTGGCGGGATACCAGGACCTCGCGGACCCCACCGACGCCCGCGCGCTCGTCCAACAGACCCAGCTGGTCTGGTTCACGTTCATCGACCACCATCGTGACTCCTACGCGATCCTCCGCGAGGAGGGCGGCCAGTCGCGTGGCAAGGTGGAGAAGATCCGGGTCAAGCAGGGTGACCTCGTGATCGAGGCCTTCCGACAGACCCGACAGTTCGCCGACACTGACGCGCGGGAGCTCAGTCTCATGGCGACGATGCTCGTCGCACTCTCCGAGCGCTATGCGATCTGGCGGCTGGACAAGCCCGACATCACCGTCGAGCAGGCCGCCGAGGATGTGACGCGGATGTTCTGGAGCGGATTCGGCCCCCGATAGCCTGCGACCCCCGCAGAAGGGCCGTCAGTCCCGATCAGTCCCTGAGCGGCGCCGTGCGAGGCTGAGCGCGATCCCGTCGAGAATGTCGTGCTCCGACGTCACGACCACGACGTCCGCAGAGACCGCGACAACCCGGTCCACGACGCGCTCCCACACCAGTGCCCCTGCGCCGATGACATCGACACGCCCAGGGTGCATGAAGCCCAGCTCCGACCGCTCGTGGCGGGACATCGTGAGCAGGTCGCGGGCCTTCGCCGAGACCGTCGGCGCGGGAACCCGGGCGAGGTGGATGGCCTGCGGGTCGTACTCCGGCAGGTCGAGGGCGTGTGCAGTCAGCGTCGTGATCGAGCCGGCGAGGCCGACGAGGGTGCCGGCACCGGAGAGGTCCACCGCGGCCTCGATCGCGTCCAGGGCAGCCTCGATATCGGCGGTGGCGGCGGCGATCTCGGCCTCGGTCGGCGGGTCCGAGGCAAGGTGCCGCTCGGTCATCCGCACGCAGCCGACGTCGGCGGAGAAGGACTGGAGCACCCGCGAGCCACTCGGGGTGGACTCCCCACGGACCACCTCGGTGGACCCCCCACCGATGTCGCAGACGAGATAGGGCCCGGGACAGCCGGCGGCCACGATGTCGCCGGTCGCTCCGGTGAAGGACAGCTCGGCCTCCTCCGACCCGCTGATGACCTCCGGGGCGATGCCGAACGCTGCGAAGGCCTCGCGCACCCCCGCGACGAACTCCGCAGCGTTCTCGGCATCCCGCGACGCCGAGGTGGCCACGAAGCGGACCGCCTCGACGCCGTGCACGGCGCAGGTGTCGGCATAGCGGCGGGCTGCCGTCAGGGTGCGTTCCATCGCGGCAGGGTCGATGCGCCCGGTGCGGTCGACACCGTAGCCGAGCCGGACGACCTCCATCTCGCGGACGACGTCGGTGAGCACGGCCGGCCGGTCCGGCTGGATCTCGACGTCGGCGATGAGCAGCCGGATGGAGTTCGTCCCGCAGTCGATGGCCGCAACCCGGGTCATCCGTCGCTCCTTGTGGTCGTTGGGCTGCTTCCGTGACGGTCGCGGCACGGCTGCTCCCACCATCGTGGGAGCAGCTCGAGCGCCTCGTCGCCGAACGGGTTGACTCCGGGCCCTGCCGCCAGGGCGTGCCCGACGAGCACGTGCAGGCACTTGACCCGCGTCGGCATGCCACCGGCGGACACACCCGCGATCTCCGGCACCTCGTCCAGCTCGGAACGGCGACGGAGGTAGTCGTCGTGGGCGGCGGCATACCGCTGCGCAAGATCGGGATTCTGCGCAAGGCGGGCCTGCATGTCTTTCATGACCCCCTCGGACTCGAGGGTGCTCACCGCCCCGGTCAGTCGGGGGCAGGTGGCATAGAACGAGGTGGGGAAGGGGGTGCCGTCCGGTAGCCGGGGCGCTGTCCGCACGACGTCCGGGTCACCGCACGGGCACCGGTGGGCCACCTCGACCACGCCACGTGGCAGGCGTCCGAGCTGGCCGTGCACCGCGTCGAGGTCGGCCTCGGTGGGTGGCTCACCACAGGGGCCACCGGCCTCCTCGTGTCGTCCGCGTCCGGTCACGGGGTGAGGTCGGTCTCGGTCCGGTCGGCCTGGCCGATGCTCGCCCATACCCGGTCGTACCAGGGCCGCAGCTCCGAGACCTGACCGGAGGCCACCTCGAGCGCCTCGATCTCATCGGCGCCGAGGACGGTATAGGAGACCTCGCCGGGCCGGACGAACTTGAGCTGCTCGCGAGCCTTCTGCTCGACGTAGGCCGGGTCGTTCCACCGCTCCCGCTCCTCCTCGAGCTCGGCGACGCGCTGCTCGCTGGCCGCGACCTGCCGCTCCAGGGCTGCGATGTCGCTGCGCTGGGTGAAGTAGGACCGCATCGTCGGTGCAAGAAGCACGAGGAGCACGAGGGTGACGAGAGCGATGACGCCCCAGCGCCACAGCCCGCTCCCCTGCTCCCGCTGGGCCTGCTGCTTCAACCCTCGGGGGGTGCGGGTCCGCGAGCCTCCTGAGGGCGGCCTGCTCGCGGGGCTCGTGGAGCGGGCCGACGTGCGGCGAGCCGAGGTCGACCGGGCACCGGGCCGGGAGCTCCCCTTGCCCGCCGGTCCGCTCGTGCCTCGGCTCGCCATCAGATCACCGGCGCTTGAACTTCGGGAACGCGGCGAAGCCGTCGTAGGACGCGGCGTCGTCGAGCTCCTCCTCGATGCGGAGCAGCTGGTTGTACTTGGCGACGCGCTCGGAACGTGCCGGGGCACCGGTCTTGATCTGACCGCAGTTCGTCGCGACCGCCAGGTCGGCGATGGTCGTGTCCTCGGTCTCGCCGGAACGGTGGCTCATCATGCAGCGGTATCCCGCGCGGTGCGCCATGTCGACCGCGTCCATCGTCTCGGTGAGCGACCCGATCTGGTTGACCTTGACGAGCAGGGCGTTGGCCGTGTTCGTGCTGATGCCGCGGGCAAGGCGCTCAGGGTTGGTGACGAACAGGTCGTCACCGACGAGCTGGACTGTGTCACCGAGCTGGTCGGTCATGGCCTTCCAGCCGTCCCAGTCGTCCTCGTTGAGCGGGTCCTCGATGGAGACGAGGGGGTATGCGTCGACGAGCTCGGCGTAGTAGGCCACCATCTCCTCAGCGGACTTCTGTCCGCCCTCGAAGGTGTAGGTCCCGTTGTCGTGGAACTCGCTGGCCGCGACGTCGAGGGCCAGGGCGATCTGCTCACCGGGGGTGTAGCCGGCCTTCTCGATGGCCTCGACGATGAGGTCCAGTGCGGCGCGGTTGGACTCCAGGTTCGGGGCGAAGCCACCCTCGTCGCCGAGGCCGGTGCCGAGGCCACGCTCCTTGAGGACGGCCTTGAGGGAGTGATAGACCTCGGTGCCCCAGCGCAACGCCTCGCGGAAGGAGGTCGCACCGATGGGGGCGATCATGAACTCCTGGATGTCGACGTTGGAGTCGGCGTGGCTGCCGCCGTTGAGGATGTTCATCATCGGGACGGGCAGGATGTGGGCGTTCGGGCCACCGACATAGCGGAAGAGCGGCAGGCCGGCGGACTCGGCGGCAGCCTTGGCCACCGCGAGCGAGACACCGAGGATCGCGTTGGCGCCGATGCTGCCCTTGTTGTCGGTGCCGTCGAGGCTGAGCATCTCGGCGTCGACGAGGCGCTGGTCACTGGCGTCGAAGCCGAGCAGCTTGGGCTGGATCTCCTCGAGGACGGCCTCGACGGCGTCGAGCACACCCTTGCCGAGGTAGCGGTCCTTGTCACCGTCACGGCGCTCCACGGCCTCGAAGGCACCGGTCGAGGCGCCGGACGGCACTGCGGCGCGGGCGAAGGTGTTGTCGTCCAGCAGCACCTCGACCTCGATGGTCGGGTTGCCTCGAGAGTCGAGGATCTCACGGGCGTTCAGGGCCTCGATGGTGGCCACAATGCTCTCCTGCATCACTAGTGGGGACTCCCCCGGCTGCGGGGGCGACGGTTCGCTTCTCAGCCTAGCCGTCCACCGCATACGCCTGCGCGAGTGCCGCGCCGAGGCGGGCGTTGTTCCGCACGAGGGCGATATTCGTCACCAGGGACCGGCCGTCGGTGATCTCGACGATGCGGCCGAGGAGATAGGGGGTGATGTCCTTGCCGATGATCCCGAGCCGGTCGCAGTCCGCGAGCGCCTGGTCGATGAAGACCTGCATCTCGTCCGTCGGGATCTCGTCCTCCTCGGGGACCGGGTTGGCGATGACGATGCCGCCGGAGAGCCCGAGGTCCCACTTCGCCCGCATGGTGGCGGCGAGCTGTTCCGGACCACCCGCGTCGATGGCCGGGACCTCCATCGGCGCCTGGAAGCCGCTGCTGCGCGAGTAGAACGAGGGGAACTCCCGGCCACCGACGCCGATGACGGGGACCCCGAGGGTCTCGAGGACCTCGAGGGTGCGGCCGATGTCGAGGATCGACTTCACGCCGGCGCACACGACGGCGACGTCGCTCTGCCCGAGCTCCTGGAGGTCAGCGGAGACGTCCATCGAGGACTCGGCCCCCTTGTGCACCCCGCCGAGGCCGCCGGTGACGAACACCCGGATCCCGGCGAGAGCGGCGAGACGCATCGTGCTCGCCACGGTGGTCGCCCCGTGGCTGCGCCGGGCCACGACATAGGGCAGGTCACGGACGCTGACCTTGGTCACGTCGGGGTGCGACCCGAGGACCTCGAGCTGCTCCTCGGTCAGACCGATGCGGGGCACACCGTCGAGGACCGCGATCGTCGCCGGCACTGCTCCACCGTCGCGGACGATCTGCTCGACCTCACGGGCCATGGCGACGTTGTCCGGATAGGGCATCCCGTGGCTGATGATCGTGGACTCGAGCGCGACCACGGGTCGTCCCTCGGCCAGCGCCGTGCGCACCTCATCGGTGAGCGTGAGCATCGGGTGCGGTGTCGTCATGGGTCCTCTTCCGATCGGGGTGGAACGGGCGACCCGGGCCGAGGAGCACCGAGTCCGAGAGTGACGCTACCGGTCGAACGTCCATTTCCGTCCCACTGGCAGTCTGCACGCTGATCATGCTCATCGGGCGAGAGCAGCGTGCTCGGCCAGGTCGCCGCCTTCCTCCGCCGCTTCGACCGCCTCTGAACGGGGAGTGCGGGCCCAGAGCTGCCGGAATCACTCCGGCGGAGGGGGTGTCCGGAAGACGAGGTCCGCGAGGTCGGTCGCGACGGTGAGCTCGGAGCGGACGGTGTGCGCGGCGACCTCATGACCGAAGGCGACGGCCTCCTCCAGTGCGCCCCCCCGGACGAGGGCGTGGATCAGACCGGCGGTCGCGGCGTCCCCGGCCCCGGTGACGTCGCGGATCTCGCTCTCCGGCACGAACACCGCCCGGATGTCGACCGGCCGGGTCCCCGGGCCGGAGATGACGCGGCTGCCGTCGGCTCCGCGGCGCAGGCAGACCCAGGAGGCGAGGAGGAGCGGGTCGATGAGCTCGGTGAGCGCCGCATACTCGTCCTCGTTCGGGGTGATGAGGTGAACGGCGAGGCCGCGCTCGTGCAGCGGGACGAGACGGCGGGCCTTGGCGACGCTGACTGTCTCGAGGACGGTCATGGCGCCGGTCCGGTCCGCCTGGGTGATCGCCGCCTCGATGACCGGCAGCGGCAGATTGGCGTCGAGGACGACGTACCCGACGTCGGTGAACCACTGCGGGTCGAGATGCTCCGGCGTCATCGTGTCGATCGCCGCGAAGTCGGCGACAGCGACCTCGAGGGAGCCGTCGCTGTCGAGGACGGCGACATAGGTCGAGGTGCGTTCAGCATCGGTGTGGACGCCGACGATGTCGACGCCGACCGCTGCAGTCTCGGAGCGCACGAGACGTCCGAACGGGTCGTCGCCGACCCGGCTCACGAGCCGTACCTCCGTCCCGAGACGGGCGAGGTTCTCGGCGATGTTGCGCCCCACGCCCCCCGGGGTCGCCGTCGCGAACCCGGGGTTGCTCGTCTCGGCCACGAGGGGTGCGGCGCTGCCGGCCTTGAGATCGATGGCGCAGCCGCCGATGACGAGAACCTCAGCCATCGCTGTCTCTCTCCTCTCTCGGCGCACCGCCATGTCTTCGCAATGGCGACGTCAGGGCGGAGCCTGCAGAGGTGGGGTCGGTGGACGTGGGGTCGGTGGACGTGGAGTCGGTGGGCGTGGAGTCGGTGTGCGCGGAGAGGCCGAGGCGGCGCAGGGCGAGCGAGGCATACTCCTGCGCAGACCCGAGATCGGCGAGCGCCTGGGTGAGGTCGGCGTGGGCGGACTCGTCAACCGTCAGACCGCGGCGCCGGATCCGGGAGGCGACCTTCTCGGCGGCGAGCTCGACGGGAAGGGCGCTGGGGATGCCCGCGAGGACGTGGGTGTCGGCGTCCGGTCCCTTCTCCTCGGCCTTGATCTGCTCCCAGGCCTGCTCGACCTCGTCCGGGGAGGAGGCGTCCCCGTCGGCGAAGACGTGCGGGTGGCGGCGGACGAGCTTGGCGACGAGGTGGCCGGCGACGTCGTCGATGTCGAAGCGGTCCGCCGGCCGTTCGGCGTCCTCGGCGACCCGGGCGTGGAAGGCGACCTGGAGCAGCACGTCGCCGAGCTCCTCGGCGAGATGGCCGAGGTCGCCGGACTCGATCGCATCGACGGTCTCGTAGGCCTCCTCGATGAGGTAGCCGGCGAGGGACTCGTGGGTCTGCTCCGCGTCCCACGGACAGCCGCCGGGCGAGCGGAGCCGGTCCATCGCGGCGACGACGTCGAGCAGTCGGGCCCCCGGGACGTCCCACGATCCGACGAGCACCTCGACGTCGGGCGCCCGGTCCCGGCTGGAGACCTCGCTGGCGATCGCATCGGTGAGGCCGGGATCCCCGTCCGCACCACCGAGCCAGAGGACGTCCTCAGTCGTCGCCCGCTCGACGAGGTCCCGGGCCAGCGGGGCCACGTCCCGCTCACCCTGGCCGTTGGTGAGGACGGTGACTCCGGCCTCGGACACGGCACGGGCGAGGGGGTCGGTCGGGTCAGCGGCAAGGACCGTCGCCGCGTCCTCGATCGCACGCCACGCGTCCCGGCTGAGCAGGCCCGGGGCCACCCGTGGACTGCTCGCGAGCAGGATGAGACGGGGCACGGCGGATCAGATGCGGGTCGTCGACCGGCTACTGGGCCGGGTCGGCGATCCAGTCGGCGGTCTCGGCGGTGATGACGCCGCGCTCGGGATCGAAGGTGCCGAAGCGGGGGCTGACCGAGATGTCGAGGTCCTTGATGCGCTCGATGGCCTCGATCCGCTCATCCTCCGTGAGCTGACCGATGCCGAGGCTGAGCTTGATGATGTCGAGCAGGTAGGGGGTCGGGCTCCCGACCGAGGCGGCGGCACTGCGGGCCGAGGCGTCGCTGACAGTCACCCCACGCTCGGCGAGCACCTCGGCGACGGTCGGCTCGATGATGAGCTGGGAGAGCACCGCACCGGCATCCACCGGCTGGGTCGTGAGCATGTTGACCTGGTCGACCGTCTCGATCACGCCGGACTCAGTGATGCGGTGTCCTTCGACGACGGCCGCTGTGTTCGCGGTGCCACAGCCGGAGAGGAGCAGGGCCGCGCCGGCAGCAGCGGCGAGCAGGCGGGGAGTCTTCACGGGGACGGTCCCTTCTCTCGGGCGGCGCCCGAGGCGGAGTGGATGCCTTCAGGAGGCGGTCAACAGGTCAATCATGCCGCACCCTCACCGGCGCGGCGGCACCACGCCCGGATCGGCGCCGCCCGATCCGCTGCTCGATCCGCTGCTCGCCGCACCGGCAGCAGCGGCGATGTCGTCGAGGAACACCGCCTCGATGAGCTGGGTGGCCCACTCGAGGATGGGACGGTCCCGCACCGGGCGACCACCGATGCGCGCTGTCTTCGGGTGGGGCACGAGGATGACGCCGAGACTGCTCTTGATGAGGGTTCCCGGATAGACCCGGCCCAGCCGCAGCTGCTGGGACTCCTTGAGCTCGGTCACGGGACCGAAGCGGATCGTGCTCCCCTGCACCGAGATGTCGGCGATCCCGGCCTTGCGCGCGACGGTGCGCAACCGGGCCACCTCACGGAGACTGACGACCGGCTCCGGCAGCGGACCGTAGCGGTCGATGAGCTCGGCCTCGATCTCGGCGAGCTCGGCCTCGTCCTTGACCAGCGCGAGCTTCTTGTAGGCCTCGAGCCGCAGCCGCTCCCCCGGGATGTAGTCGTGCGGCAGGTGCGCATCGACGGGCAGGTCGATCTTGACCTCGGCCGGAGCCTTGTCGCCCTCACCCTTGAAGTCGGCGACGGCCTCGCCGACGAGTCGGACATAGAGATCGAAGCCGACCCCGGCGATGTGCCCGGACTGCTCCCCGCCGAGCAGGTTGCCTGCCCCGCGGATCTCGAGGTCCTTCATCGCCACCTGCATGCCGGCGCCGAGATCGGTATGCGACGCGATCGTCTCGAGGCGGTCGTGGGCGGTCTCGGTGAGCGGCTTCTCCGCCGGATAGAGGAAGTAGGCGTAGGCGCGCTCGCGACCTCGGCCCACCCGCCCGCGCAGCTGGTGCAGCTGGGAGAGGCCGAGGACGTCGGCCCGCTCGACGATGAGGGTGTTCGCGTTGGAGATGTCGAGACCGGTCTCGACGATGGTCGTGCAGACGAGGACGTCATACTTCTTCTCCCAGAAGTCGACGACGACCTCCTCGAGCAGGTTCTCGTTCATCTGCCCGTGCGCGGTGGCAACGCGGGCCTCGGGGACGAGCTCACGCAGGCGGGAGGCGGCCCGCTCGATGGAGGACACCTTGTTGTGGACGAAGAACACCTGCCCCTCGCGGAGCAGCTCTCGTCGGATGGCGGCGACGATCTGCTTCTCGTCATACGGCCCGACATAGGTGAGGATCGGGTGCCGCTCCTCGGGCGGCGTTGCGAGAGTGGACATCTCGCGGATCCCGGTGACGGCCATCTCGAGCGTCCGCGGGATCGGGGTGGCGGACATGGCGAGCACGTCCACGGCGGTCCGCAGCGCCTTGAGCTGCTCCTTGTGCTCGACGCCGAAGCGCTGCTCCTCGTCGATGACGACGAGACCGAGGCTCTTGAACCGGACGGAGTTCGCGAGCAGTCGGTGCGTGCCGATGACGACGTCCACGGTGCCGTCGGCGAGGCCCTTGACGACCTCTGCGGCCTCGCGGTCGGTCTGGAAGCGGGACAGGGCCTTGACGACGACGGGGAACCCGGCATACCGCTCGGAGAAGGTGTTGTAGTGCTGCTGGACGAGCAGGGTCGTCGGCACAAGGACGGCGACCTGCTTGCCGTCCTGCACGGCCTTGAACGCGGCGCGCACGGCGATCTCGGTCTTGCCGTAGCCGACGTCACCACAGATGAGCCGGTCCATCGGGACCGAGCGCTCCATGTCGGCCTTGACTTCGTCGATGCTGCTCAGCTGGTCCGGGGTCTCGATGTGCGCGAAGGCGTCTTCGAGCTCGCGCTGCCAGGGGGTGTCGGGGCTGAACGCGTGGCCGGAGGTCGCCATTCGAGCCGAGTACAGGCGGATCAGCTCGTTGGCGATCTGCTTGACGTAGCGCCGGGCGCGGCTCTTGGTCTTGTGCCAGTCCGAGCCGCCGAGCTTGTTGACCGTCGGCGCCTCCCCGCCGACGTAGCGGGTGACCTGGTCGAGCTGGTCGGTGGGCACATACAGACGGTCGGCGGGCTGGCCGCGCTTGCTCGAGGCGTACTCGATGACGAGGTACTCGCGGGTCGCGCCCTGGATCGTGCGCTGGGCCATCTCGACGAACCGGCCGACACCGTGCTGCTCGTGGACGACGAAGTCACCGGTGCGCAGCTGGAGGGGGTCGACCTGGTTGCGCCGCCGCGACGGCATCTTGCGCATGTCCTTGGTCGAGGCCTGGCCGGGGGCGCTGCCGGTGAGGTCCGACTCGGTGATGACCGCGATCTTGTCCTGCTCCGCGAGGAAGCCGCTGCCGAGCGCGCCGTGGGTGACGACGATCTGGCCGGGGGCCGGCGGCGCCGCGTCGTCGGTCTGGGTCGCGGGGATGTCGTTCTCCGAGAGGAGCTCGACGACGCGCTTGCCGAGGCCGGGCGCCTCGGTGACGACGATGACCGACCAGGAGTCGGCGAGGTACTCGCGCAGTGTGCGCACGGCGTCCTCGGTGTTGCCGCGGAACGTCGGTGCCGGGACGGTATGCGTCGGGATCGCCTCGTCGACGTCACCGGAGCTCAGCTCGTCGTCAACGCTGGAATCGATGACCCCGAAGGGCGTGACGTCCACCCACGTCCGACCGAGTCGGGTGGCGTGCTCGCGTAGCTCGGCGAGCGACCAGAACGAGCTCGACCCGAGCAGCTCCTGGAGGTCGATCGGGACCGCGTTGCCGGCGGCTGCGTTGGCCCAGCCGGCGTCGAGGAACTCCTGGCTCGTCGCCACGAGGTCGTGGGCGCGGGTGCGCACCCGCTCCGGGTCGAGGAGGACGACCGCAGCCTGCTCGGCAATGACGTCGAGGAGGGTCTCCATCCCGTCGATGAGTGCGGGGGCCAGCGACTCCATGCCCTCGACCGCGATGCCGGCGGCGATCTTGTCGAGCATGTCGATCGCGCCGGGCAGGTGCTCGGTGAGCGCGGCGGCGCGCGCCCGCACCTGGTCGGTGAGTAGGACCTCGCGGCAGGGCGGCGCCCAGAGCCCGTGCTCGGCGATGTCGAGGGAGCGCTGGTCGGCGACCTTGAACCAACGGACCTCCTCGACGTCGTCGCCGAAGAACTCGACGCGGATCGGGTGGTCCTCGGTGGGTGGGAAGACATCGAGGATGCCTCCGCGGACGGCGAACTCACCACGGCGTTCGACGAGGTCGGTGCGGTGGTAGGCAGCGGCCGCGAGCGCCTCGACGACCTCCTCGAGGGGGCGGGTGTCGCCGGTGCGCAGGGACACCGGGGCGAGGTCACCGAGGCCCTTGGCGATCGGCTGGAGCACCGAGCGGATGGGGGCAACCACGATGTCGAGCGGCCCGTAGACGGGGTCGCTGGGATCCGGGTGGGCGAGCCGTCGCAGCACCGCGAGCCGGGTGCCCACGGTGTCGCTGCGGGGGCTGAGTCGTTCGTGCGGCAGGGTCTCCCAGCTGGGGAACATTGCGACCCGGTTGCGGTCGTAGGTGTCGCACAGCGCCCGGGTGAGGTCCTCGGCGTCACGGCTGGTCGCGGTGACGACGAGCAGCGGACGCTGGGCGATGGCCGCGGTGAGGAGCGGCTGAGCCCCTCGGGCACACGCGATGTCGATCCGGTCACTGCCGGCCCGGACCGCGGTGCGGGCACGGGAGAAGGCAGCACTGTCGCCCAGCGCCAGCGCGAGGTTGCGCAGCGCGGGGGTCTCCATTGCCGAGCCCTGGGGCATCACGGTCGCGGTCACGTGCTCAATCCTCTCTCGCTGTGCCAGTCCCTCCACAACCTCGCAATTGCGAAGATACGGAGGGGGAAACGCTTGCTGGAGCAAGCGGTGTCATCGTCAACGGGGTGGACCCGGAGGTGGCCGTCACCGTGGTGAGTGGAAGCGCTGCTGCGCGGCAAGCAGCCCCTCCTGGGCGAGAAGCTCGACTGCATCAGCAGCATCCCCGACGAGGAACGGCAGGTCGGCATGCTCCGTGGCCGAGAAGTCCCGCAGCACAAAGTCCGCGGCGTCCATCCGCCCCGGCGGCCGGCCGATGCCGACCCGGATCCGCGCATACTCCCGCGTCCCGAGTGACTTGCTGATCGAGCGGAGCCCGTTGTGGCCGCCCTCTCCCCCGTCGGCCTTGAGCCGGACCTGGCCGGCCTCGAGGTCGAGCTCGTCATGGATGACGACGAGCCGGTCCGGCCCGGCGCCGTAGAACCCGAGCAGGGCCTTGACCGGACCGCCGGACTCGTTCATGTACGACGTCGGGACGGCGATCACCGCAGCGGGTCCGGGGACTCCGGCGGGCATACCGAGACGTACCTGGGCCGCTACGCAGCGGGACTTGTGCGCCTTGAGCGGCGAGGCATACCTCTTCGCGAGCTCGGCAACCACCATGGCGCCGACATTGTGCCGGTTCCCGGCGTAGCGGTCACCGGGGTTGCCGAGGCCGACGACGACCCAGGGCGGGTTCTCGGGCATCTCGGTTCCCTTCGTGGTGATGGTGCGGAGCAGACGGGCGAGGGGCCCCGGACGCCCGTGGCGTGC
>JAAYSB010000340.1 GCA_012518475.1 Intrasporangiaceae bacterium
GCGGTCCATCGCGGTCTTCTGGATCCAGCGGAAGGCGTCGGCCTCGCTGATCTTCAGCTTGGTCATGAGGATGCCCTTGGCGCGGTCGACAGCCTTGCGGGTCTCGAGCCGCTCACCCATGTCGGCGATCTCCGCCTCGAGGGCCTCGATCTCGGCCCACCGGGAGCGGGCGATGTCGATCGCGGGGATGACGTCCTTGGGCGTGAACGGCTTGACGATGTAGGCCATCACTCCGGCGTCCCGGGCCCGCTCGACGAGCTCCTTCTGACTGAAGGCGGTGAGCATGACGACCGGGCAGATCCGCTCCTTGCCGATCGCCTCGGCGGCGGTGATGCCGTCCATGACCGGCATCTTGACGTCCATGATGACGATGTCCGGTCGCAGCTCCTTCGTCAGCTCGACCGCCTGCTCACCGTTGTTGGCCTGGCCGACGACCTCGTGGCCGGCCTCTGCGAGCATCTCGGCGAGGTCGAGCCGGATGATCGCCTCGTCCTCGGCCACGAGGATGCGCAGCACGCCATCGGTTGTCGTGTCGGGCGTGGACTCGTCAGGGGCGGGCTCCGAGGTCTCGTCCAGCTCTGGTGTCGCCTCGTCGCTCATTCCGTCCGCCCTTCCGCTGCTGTCGCTGCTCTGGTGCCGAGAGCGGGACTTGAACCCGCACGCCCTCTCGGGCAAAGCATTTTGAGTGCTCCGTGTCTGCCATTCCACCATCTCGGCCTGGCACCGACGGCGCCTGTCCCACTATATCTACCGCCGTTGCGGCTCTCCGGCCACGTCCATCCTGCCGAGGAGCCTAGGAACGGTATGCCGGAATGAGCCCACTCACGCCGTCACCGCCGCGGTGCACCCGCAACGCGTTCGTCGAGCCCGGGATCCCGGGCGGGGACCCGGCGATGATGATGACCCGCTCCCCCACCTCGAGCCGGCCGGCGTCGAGGAGGATCCGGTCGATCGTTTTGGCGTAGTCGTCGGTATGCCGCGGCGTCTCGGTGAGGAACGTCTCGACTCCCCACGTGAGCGAGAGCTGGGAACGCGTCGCCTGGACGGGAGTGAAGGCGAGGACCGGGATGCTGTGCCGGATCTGGGCCATCCGGCGTGCCGACTCTCCCGTCTGGGTGAAGGTACAGAGATAGCGCACACCGATGAGCCCACCGATCTCGGCTCCCGCCGAGGCGATCGCCCCACCGATCGTCACCGGAGGCGTCCGTAGGGGCGCGATCCGGTCAAGCCCCTCCTCCTCGGTGTGCCGGATGATCTCGGCCATCGTCCGGACCGCCTCGATCGGGAAGGCCCCGACGGAAGTCTCCCCGGAGAGCATGATCGCGTCTGCGCCGTCAAGCACCGCATTGGCGGCGTCGGAGGCCTCGGCCCGCGTCGGACGCGAGTTCGTGATCATCGACTCGAGAACCTGGGTGGCGACGATGACCGGCTTGCCGTGGCGGCGGCACTGCTCGACCGCCCGCTTCTGGACGAGGGGGACTTCCTCGAGGGGCAGCTCGACGCCGAGGTCACCGCGAGCGACCATGAGCCCGTCGAAGGCCTCGATGATCTCGTCGAGGTTGTCGACCGCCTGGGGCTTCTCGATCTTGGCGATGACGGGGACGGTGATGCCGACCTCGTCCATGATCGCGCGCACGTCGTCCATGTCCTTGGCCGAGCGCACGAACGAGAGGGCGACGAAGTCCACCCGGAGCTCGAGGGCGAACCGCAGGTCCTCCTTGTCCTTCTCGGACAGGGCGGGGACGCTCACGGCGACACCGGGAAGGTTGATGCCCTTGTTGTTCGAGAGGACTCCGCCCTCGAGGACGGTGCAGACGACATCGGTCTCGGTGACCTCGATCGCCTGGAACGAGATCTTCCCGTCGTCGACGAGGAGCCGGTCCCCGATGTGCACGTCGCCGGGGAGACCGGCATAGGTCGTGCCCACCTCGTCCTGGGAGCCGGGCACGTCGCGGGTCGTGATCGTGAAGCGGTCCCCCGGCGCGAGCGTGATCGGCCCACCGGCGAAGCGACCGGTCCGGATCTTCGGACCCTGAAGGTCGGCGAGGACGCCGACGGCGCGCCCGACCTCGTCACTGGCCTCACGGACCTTGAGGTAGTTCGCGGAGTGGTCCTCGTGGCTGCCGTGCGAGAGGTTGAGCCGGGCGACGTCCATGCCCGCCGATACGAGCGCGACGATGGCGTCCTTGCTCGAGGTCGCCGGACCCAGGGTGCAGACGATTTTCGCGCGGCGCATTTCCAACCAGACCTTGCTCGACGTGTCGCACATCACAGGCTCGGGATGTGCGTGTAAACGCTACCGCGCACGGGCGGGCCCTCGAAATCGACACGCATGAGCGGTCTCGTCGTTCATCAAGAGTTCAACTGGTCCGAGGGGACCTCTCGCTGCAGCGCCCAGGGCGACTCCCCCACGCTTCCGCACCGTGGTGGAGTCACCCTTTGTCGGGTGGGGAGAGAAAGTTGAGACCGGTGGGGGTCAGACGACGAGGGGACGGTCGGTCGGGTTGATCGGCCGCGGCAGGGCGGACGGCCTGCCCGAGAGGTAGGCGTCCAC
>JAAYSB010000341.1 GCA_012518475.1 Intrasporangiaceae bacterium
CCAGCCGTCGGTGAGCCGCTCGAGGATGCGGCCCAGCAGTTCCTCGGTGAGGTCGTACGGCGGGTCGAGGAAGACGAGGTCGAAGGCCTCGGCGGGTCCGCCGACGAAGGCGCCGACGTCCCGGGCGACGACCCGGGCGGACCGCAGGCCGAGATCGCCCAGGGAGCGCTTCATGGCGCTCACCGCGGACCGGTCGCGGTCGACGAGGACGGCTCGCGTCGCGCCGCGACTGATCGCCTCGATTCCCAGGGCGCCGGAGCCGGCGAACAGGTCGAGCACCCGGGCGCCCTTGACCACGCCCCTGGCGACGAGCGAGGAGAACAGCGCCTCCCGCGTCCGGTCACTCGTCGGCCGGGTGAGCGCGCCCTTGGGAGTGTGCAGACGCCGCCCACCGAGCTCGCCGGCGATGATCCGGGCCATCAGCCACGCTCCAGGAAGTCGGCGCGCTCGTCCTCGACAAGGGTCCGGATCTGAGCGGCCAGGGCCGGGTGCTCCGCCAGGTCGGGGTCGGCGTCGACGACGGAGACAGCCGCCTCACGGGCCGCGACGATGACCTCCTCGTCCGTGATGACCCGCAGGTGCCGCAGGGACGAGCGGGCCCCACTCTGAGAGGCGCCGAGGACATCGCCCTCGCGGCGGAGCTCGAGGTCGAGGCGGGCGAGCTCGAAGCCATCGTTGGTCTCGGCGATCTGCTGCAGCCGGCCATGCGCCTCGGCGGTCGTCGCAGCGGTCAGCAGGAGGCACAGTCCGGGCAGGCGTCCTCGCCCGACCCGGCCGCGGAGCTGGTGCAGCTGGGAGATCCCGAAGCGGTCGGCATCCATGATGACCATGATGGTGGCGTTCGCGACGTCGACACCGACCTCGATGACCGTCGTGGAGACGAGGACGTCGACGTCACCGCGGGTGAAGGCCCGCATGACGGCGTCCTTGTCCTCGGGGGGCATCTTCCCGTGCAGCATCTCCATCCGGATGCCCTCGAATGCCGGGTGCTGCCGCAGCAGGTCGTGCAGGGCATACACCCCGGTCATCGGTGGCGCAGCCGGACCGGCCTGCTCGCCGTCGGCTCCCGTCTCCGGAGGCGCCTGGTCCATCCCGTCGGTGTCGTCGGGCCCCTCGTCCCCGGGGACCGCGTCGCCGTAGCGCTCGTCCGGGTCGCCGATGCGAGGGCAGACGATGTAGGCCTGCCGGCCGGCCCGGACCTCCTCGGCGACCTTCTCCCACGTCCGGTCGAACCAGCGCGGGTCGTTCGCGGGGGCGACGTGGGTGGTGATCGGGGCGCGGCCTGCGGGCAGCTCGCGCAGGGTCGAGGTCTCCATGTCCCCGAACACGGTCATGGCGACCGTGCGCGGGATGGGGGTCGCCGTCATGACGAGGACGTGCGGCGGATGAGCGCCCTTGGCGCGCAGGGCATCCCGCTGCTCGACCCCGAAGCGGTGCTGCTCATCGACGACGACGAGAGCGAGGTCGAAGAACTCGACCTTGTCCTGGATGAGCGCATGCGTGCCGACGACGATCCCGGCCTCGCCGGTGACGATGTCGTTGAGGGTGGCGCGTCGGGTCGCGGTGTTCTGCGATCCGGTGAGGAGGGCGACCTTGGTGCTGACCACCGACCCGGAGTCCACACCGTCCTCGAAGCTCAGCATCCCGTCGGCCGCAAGCGGGCCCATCATCCGGGTGATCGACCGGTAGTGCTGCTGGGCCAGGACCTCCGTCGGCGCGAGCAGCGCAGCCTGTCCCCCCGCGTCGACTGCCGCGAGCATGGCCCGCAGCGCAACGACGGTCTTGCCGGAGCCGACCTCTCCCTGGAGCAGCCGGTGCATCGGTGTCTCGCGAGCCATCTCCTCGGCGAGAGTCGCCGCCACCTCGACCTGGCCCTGTGTCAGCGTGAACGGAAGCCGTTCGTCGAACGCCTCGAGCAGACCACCGGCGCCGGGCCGACGAGCCAGCGTGCGGTCCTTGGCCTGCTCGGCCCGCCGCTGGGCGAGCGCGACCTGGAGGACGAAGGCCTCCTCGAAGGCCATCCGGCGCAGCGCCTCGTCCTTCGCAGCCACGTCGCGTGGCCGGTGCAGGGACCGCAGGGCCTCGAGACGGCTCATCAGCCCGTGACGGCGACGCACGTCCTCGGGGATCGGGTCGGGCAGGTCCTCGATCTGGTCGAGGACCACCCGCACGGCGATGATGATCGCCGAGTTCCGCAGCCGCTCGGTGTGGGCATACAGCGGGAGCAGGCCGGGCTCGTCCTCGCCACGCTCCTCGGCGATGATCTCGTAGTCCGGGGAGGTCAGCTGCGGCTGCCCCTGAAAGCTGCCGACCTTGCCGGTCCACACGGCGCGCACGCCGGGGACGAGGGTGTTGACCCGGCCGTAGTCGCCGAAGAACGTCACCGGCAGCTCGGAGCGGCCGTCGCTGATGGTGAGCTTGATGATCGCGTTCTTGTGGGTCGGCGGTCGGCTCTTGTTCCGGGGGACGACGCTGGCCCGGGTGATGTCACCGACGGCGACGAGGTACTCGCCCTCGCGGGCGGCGGACAGGTCCGCCTCGTACGACGCATACCGCGTCGGCACCCACGCCAGGAGCTGGCCGACCGTCTCGATCCCGCGCTGGCTCTTGAGCCGGCCGGCGGCATACGTCCCCACGAGCGGCGCGATGCGCGAGGACTCGGTTAGCGAGGGCAGTGGGTCCACGGACACAACGTAATCACAGCAGAGCCCGCCGACACGGCAGCCGGCCCGGACCCGCACGCCCACGCTGCCGCCGACGATTTGGGGCGGCGCGCGGGTCTCGGCTACTCTGTACAGGTTGTCCGGAGCGGCTGTTCGCCCCCGGCGCCAAGACCTCACGTTTCACCATCATCGTTCACATCAAGGAGATCCCCGTGGCTGCCACCTGCGACGTCTGCGGCAAGGGCCCGAGCTTCGGCCACAACATCTCGCACTCGCACCGTCGGACCAAGCGCCGTTGGAACCCCAACATCCAGCGCGTGCGGGCCATGGTGGGCAAGGCGGGCAAGACCCCGAAGCGGCTCAACGTCTGCACCTCGTGCCTCAAGGCCGGCAAGGTCACGCGTTGATCTGAGTCTCACCGGCTTCATCGCACAGCCGATCACCCTCCCGGGTGGTCGGCTGTTGTCATTGGCGGTCGGTCCGGAAGTGGTCCCAGCCGACCATCTCGACCGGCTCGCCGTCGAGGGTCACCCCCGCGCCCTCCACGACGCTGCCGATGACCCACCACGGAGCCTTCTCGTCCCGCGGCACCGCCGTCGCCGACGGGAAGGTCGCCAGGAGTGAGTGCTCCTCTCCCCCGCCGAGCACGTGCTGCCAGGCCTGGCCGGACGATCTGCCCTCGGCGAAGGAACTGACGAAGTCACGGGCCAGCGCCTCCCGGGACAGGTCCATCCCCACCCCGCTGGCGCGCGCGATCCGGGCCGTGTCGCGGACCAGCCCGTCGGACAGGTCGATCATCGACGTCGCGCCGGCCCTCGCTGCCACCGGACCGGACTCCCACGGGGGTCGCGGTGAGCGGTGGAACCAGCGCCAGACGGCGGTGTTGCGGAGCGGGGCTGGGGTGCCCGGCCCGACCTCCGGCTCCGCCTCGCCGGCGAGATAGGAGGCCAGGCCCGCGTCGGACCAGCCGAGCGATCCGCAGACCGCGACGACGTCCCCCACGCGGGCGCCGGACCGCAGTACGGGCGCCCGCCCCTCGAGCGTTCCCCACATGGTCAGGGACACCTGGAGCACGCCCTCCGGCGCCGACGACAGGTCGCCCCCGACGATGGTCACCCCCGCGTCTGCGCACCACTGCCCAAGACCTTCGGAGAACTCCGCCACCCAGGCGAACGGGGTATGCGCGTGCGCCGTGATCGTGAGCACCGCACCTGTCGCAGTCCCACCCATCGCGGCGATGTCGGAGATGTTCTGGGCCCCGAGCTTGGTCGCCACGTCGCGTGGGGAGGACCAGTCGTCGCGCCAGTCGCGGCCACGGATCATCGAGTCCGTCGTGACGATGAGCCTGTCGGGGGCGGCGAGCACAGCGGCGTCGTCACCCGGCCCGACGATCTCAGTGCGATCTCGGCCCGGGCCGGCGTCCGGGTCGTCATGCTGGGTCGGCCGGAGCAGTGGGAGGATCCTCGCGAGGATCTCCTCCTCGTCGAGGTCGCCGAGCTCGAGTGGCGCTGCAGCGTGCTGGGGACCGGTCACGTCACTCCCTTCTCGACATCGTGGGCCAAGAGCACGGTAGCGTCTACCTCAGGCATCGGCGCTGTCCGGCGGTCGGTGCGTCGTCCAGCTCAGTCGCAGACTTCTCGGAGGTCCCCATGGTCCATGCCTACATCCTGATCCAGACCGAGGTCGGCAAGGCCGCGACGGTCGCCCAGGCGATCCGTGAGATCGAGGGGGTCGCGCTCGCCGAGGACCTCACCGGCCCCTACGACTGCATCGCCAAGGTCGAGTCCGAGAATGTCGACGACCTCGGGCGCCTCGTCATCGCCAAGATCCAGGACGTCGAGGGCATCACCCGCACCCAGACGTGCATCGTCGTCCGCGTCTGAGCGCCGCCCGGCTGCCTGCCAGAGCAAGCACTTTCCCCTCCACAATCTCGCAATTGCGAGGTGATGGAGGGACGGATGGGGCCCAAGCTCCTCGCGGCCGCCTCGAGGCTCCCCTCCCGCTCCTGACTCGGGGCCGGCGCGCCGCGGTCGTGGGGGCGCTCGGCGCCGCCGCGGTCCTTGCCGGCTGTTCCGGGGCGGTCGAGGTCGGGGCCCCAGACCTGGCCGACGACCCAGCGTGCACCGGAATCGCCTGGCCGGAGAGGGTCAGTGGCCACGAGCGGGTGCCGACCGAGCCCGAGGCCCCCTGGGTCGCCGCGTGGGGTGACCCGGCGATCATCGCCCGCTGCGGCCTGCCGCCGCTCGAGCCGACGACACTCGAGTGTGTCGCCGTCAACGACGTCGACTGGATCGTGCGCGAGCTCGACGACGGGATGGCGCTCATCACCTACAGCACCGACCCGGCCCTCGAGGTGCTCGTCCCGAGCGACTACGGCCCCGGTGCGCTCCAGCTGCCTGCGTTCAGCGATATCGCCACGGCCCTGCCCCAGACCGGTCAGCAGTGCTCCTCGGGCCAGTAGCCCCCTGTCAGCAGACCCTGGGCTAACGAAGGCCGGTGCGCCGCTCCAGCGCGAGCGCGATGAGCTCGTCGATGAGGTCGGAGTACTCGATACCCGAGGCGGCCCACATGCGCGGGAACATCGACGTGGGCGTGAACCCCGGCATGGTGTTGACCTCGTTGAGGACGATGTCGCCGTGGTCGGTGTAGAAGAAGTCGACCCGCGCCAGACCCTCGCAGCCGGCGGCCTCGAAGGCGCGCACCGCATACTCCCTGATCTGCTCGGCGACCGAGTCTGGCACGTCGGCGGGCGTCGTGAGCTCGACGTCATCGGCAGCGATGTACTTGGCCTCGAAGTCGTAGAACTCGTGGTTCTGCACGACCCGGCACTCGCCGACCACGCTGGCCCTGGCCTGATCGTGGCCGCGGCCCTCGAGCACCCCGCACTCGATCTCCCGCCCGACGATGCCGGTCTCGACGACGACCTTGGGGTCGTGCCCACGGGCGGCCTCGATCGCGGCCTCGAGCTGCTCGGGGTCGGTGACCCTGGTGATGCCCATCGAGGAGCCGGCCCGGCTCGGCTTGACGAACACGGGCCACTCGAGGGCCGCGACCGCGTCGAGGCAGGCGGCCTTGTCGCGGCGCCACTCCTTGTCGGTGATGACGGTGTAGGG
>JAAYSB010000036.1 GCA_012518475.1 Intrasporangiaceae bacterium
CCGAGAACCACCAGCAAACCATCCGCCGACGCGGCCTGTCAGGGGTGCGCACGGAGCTGCCGCTGCCGCGTGGTCACCGGATTCGGATCCGGCCGGTCGATGGAGCGAGCGGCGTTGCTGCGCTGGCGGATTCGAGTGCTGGACCGCCGGTGCGGCCGGGTCCACCCCGGCCACACCGGCCCAGTCACTAAGGTTGATCCACCGGTATGTCGCGCGTGCTGCGAGAGGAGGTGAGCAGCCAGCGCACATAGAAGCAGCACACCATCAGTATCAGTACCCCAGGGAGCACCAGACGGGCATCCCAGGTAGGACGCACGGCGACGGCGGCCCAGGCGACTGCAACGATCACCAGGGCGTCACGAAAGGATGCTGCCGCCGCTCGATCGGCGGAATCCGCGGCCACCGAACCCTGCGGGACGAACCGCCTGCGGACGGCGAGAGCGGCAAGGGGTCGTCCTCAGAGCGTCGCGCGCATCCTACGCCGGCCGGTTCCAAGGACCGTTCCGCTGCTCCTTGATGGAGTTCGAGATCCACCGGACGATCGCGGCGGCTGCACGGTGCATCTCGACGGACAGCCGCAGAGCCACCTCAACCCGGACGACCCGGAGGACCTCGCCTTCGAGTACGTCGCCATCGCCGCCGCAGTGATCGATTCGGTATGCGCCGCACACCATCGCCTGCGCGTCACCTATGTCGGCGGGGCTGGGGTCACGCTGCCCCGGTGGATCCAGCACCGCTGGGTCAATCTGGCCGACGAGAAGAACGGTCGCTATGTCGAGCGGGTCGCGGCGGGAGGACGGGAGAGCGGGCTGACGCACATCGCTGCGTGGGCGACGAGCTATGGCGCCAAGGGGCGCCGGTTCGGCAACCGGATCGTCCTCGGCTCGGCGTCACCGTTCGACCGGGACACGGTCACGCGGGAGCTGCGCCGACTGGCGTGGTCCACGGGTGCAGCACCCCTGCGGCCAGCCCGTCCGTTCACCGCGCAGGATGCCGAACCGTCGCCGGCCCCACCCTCCCTCGAGCGGACCTGGCGGGTCCGCTAGCGTCCCCTCCGCACCGTCGCAGGTGCGAGGTTGTGGAAGGGATCTACCGGGTGAAGGTGCGGCCGGTGATCCGCTCGTAGGCCTCGATGTACTTCGCGCGCGTCCGCTCGACGACGTCTGCCGGCAGCTCCGGCGGCGCCTGGCCCGAGTCCTTGTCCCACCCGGACTCCGGTGAGAGGAGCCACTCGCGGACGAACTCCTTGTCGAAGCTCGGTTGGGTCTGTCCGGGCTCCCACTCGTCGGCCGGCCAGAACCGTGACGAGTCCGGGGTGAGGACCTCGTCGGCGAGCACGAGCTGGTCGTCCTCGACTCCGAACTCGACTTTGGTGTCCGCGATGAGGATGCCCCGCTCGGCGGCGATCTCGTTGCCGCGCTTGAGGATCGCCACGGTGAGATCGCGTGCCCGGGTCGCGAGCTCCGGCCCGATCGCCTCCTCCACCTCGGCGAACGACATCGGGGCGTCATGCTCGCCCTTCGGGGCCTTGGTCGACGGGGTGAACACCGGCTCCGGGAGCTGCGATCCGTCCACCAGCCCCTCCGGGAGCAGCACCCCGGAGACGTGTCGGTCAGCGCGGTACTCGCGCAGGCCGCCACCGGTGAGATAGGCACGCGCGACGCACTCGACCGGAAGCATCGTCAGGCGCCGGACGCGCACGGCCCGGCCTGCCACCACGTCCGGGACGTCGGCCGAGACGACGTGGTTGGGGACGATGTCGGCGAGCTGCTCGAACCACCAGAGCGACAGCTGGGTGAGGACGGCACCCTTGCCCGGGATCGCCGGCTCGAGGGCGAAGTCGAAGGCGCTGATCCGGTCCGAGGCCACGAGGAGCAGCTCGTCGTCCCGTGGCCGGCCGTTCTCGTCGAGCGGCGCATACAGGTCCCGGACCTTGCCGGAGTAGACGTGGGCGTAGCCAGGGATCTCGAGCGTGGTCACGCGATCTCTCCTCGCAGGGCTTTCAGGGCGATGTCGGTGCGGTAGTGGGAGCCGTCGAGCGAGATCCGGTCGACGGCGGCATACACGCGTTCGCGCGCCTGACCCAGGTCGTCGCCGAGGGCGACGACGGACAGGACCCGGCCGCCGGAGGAGACGATCGCGCCGTCCTCCTGCTGCGCTGTCCCTGCGTGCAGGACGTATGCGGTGGGCACCTCAGCGACGTCGTCGAGACCGTTGATCGGGTCACCCGAGCGAGGTGTGCCGGGATAGTTCTCGGCCGCGATGACGACGGTCACCGCAGACTCGTCACTCCACCGCAGGTCGGGGTGCTGTCCGAGCGTTCCGGTTGCGGCGGCATACAGCAGCTGGGCGAGCGGGCTGCGCAGGCGGGCGAGGACGACCTGGGTCTCCGGGTCACCGAAGCGGGCGTTGAACTCGATGACCTTCGGACCACGGGAGGTGATCGCCAGGCCGATAAACAGCGTTCCGATGAAAGGGGTTCCGCGGCGGGCCATCTCGTTGATGACAGGCTGAGCGACCCTGGCCACGAGGTCGTCGACCAGATCTGCCGGCGCCCATTCCAGAGGGGTGTAGGCACCCATACCGCCGGTGTTCGGGCCCTCGTCGCCGTCGTGGACGCGCTTGAAGTCCTGGGCCGGAGTGAGCGGGACGACGTCGGTCCCGTCACACACGACGAACAGGGAGACCTCGGGTCCGTCCAGGAACTCCTCGATGACGACGGCTCCGCCGGCCTTGGCCAGGCATGACTCTGCGTGGGCGAGGGCCTCGTCGCGGTCGTTCGTGACGACGACACCCTTGCCGGCTGCGAGTCCGTCGTCCTTGACGACATGCGGGGCACCGAAGGTGTCCAGAGCGTCGGCGACCTCGTCGAGCGTCGTGCAGAGCCGGCCCATGCCCGTCGGCACGTCGGCCGCGGCCATGACGTCCTTCGCGAAGGCCTTCGAGCCCTCGAGCCGCGCCGCTTCGGCCGAGGGTCCGTAGCAGGCGAAGCCGGCCTCCCGCACAGCGTCAGCCACCCCCGCGACAAGCGGGGCCTCCGGACCGACGACAACGAGGTCGACGCTGTGCCGCCGCGCGAGCTCGGTCACGGCCTCGGGGTCCAGCGCATCGACAGGCTCACAGAGGGCGGTAGCGGCGATCCCGGGGTTGCCCGGTGCGGCGATGACGGCGTCGACGACAGGGTCGGCCGCGAGGGCGGAGACGAGGGCGTGCTCGCGGGCACCTGAACCGAGGACGAGGACCTTCACGAGAGTCCACTCTATGGTCCCCACTGACGTACGGGACACCGCTGGTCGGAGGACGGATCTTGAGCATCGGTCCGGCTCCGGGGGCGTAAACTTGATCCTTCGTCCGTGTTCCCAGACCGATAGGCACCGCAGCACTGTGAGTGAGCAGAGCATCGAGAGTGATGTCCTCGCGCGAGAGATCGCGATCGAGCAGGCCCACGTCGACACGGTGTACGCAGAGCTCGACAAGGCTCGTCGTCGCACGGCCGATGTCGAGGCCGACGGCATGGCCCGCGGGCGCACCGACCGGGTCGGGGACGTCCGCGACGAGGAGCTGACCGGTCTGGTCGAGCGGGACGCCCTGGTCTATCTCGCTGCCCGCCGCCGGCACGACCTCGACCGCCAGTTCGAGGGGCTCGTCTTCGGCAGGCTCGACCTCGACCACTCCGGCTCGGAGCACCCGGAGCAGCTGCGCGCCGACAGTCTCGAGGCGCGCTATATCGGACGACTCGGGGTGCGCGATGACGACTACGAGCCGCTCGTCATCGACTGGCGAGCGCCCGCGGCCTCGGCGTTCTACCGGGCCACCCCGGTCGACCCGCAGGGAGTCATCCGGCGCCGCGTGCTCCGCTCCTCCGGTGATCGGGTCGTCGGGGTCGAGGACGACCTCATGGTGCCCGAGGCACCCCAGGATCTGACCGTCGTCGGCGACGGCGCACTCATGGCTGCGCTCACCCGCAGCCGCGGCGCGCAGATGCGCGACATCGTGGCGACGATCCAGCGCCACCAGGACGAGGCCATCCGCGCCCCGGCGCGTGGCGTCACCGAGATCACGGGTGGACCGGGCACCGGCAAGACGGTGGTCGCACTGCATCGCGCGGCGTTCCTCCTCTACTCCGAGCGGCGCCGCTTCGAGACCGGCGGGGTGCTCATCGTCGGTCCGTCCCCGGCCTACACCGCCTACATCGAGCGGGTGCTGCCCTCCCTCGGTGAGGACTCGGTCGTCCTGCGCTCCATCGGCGACCTCGTGGACGGCGTCACGGCCACTCGGTTGGACGAGCCCCACGTCGCCCGGATCAAGGGCGGCAACCGGATCCGCACCGTGCTGGCCAGGGTGAGCCAGGAACCCCCGCCCGAGGGTCCGACCGAGTTCCGGTCCTTCGTGGCCGGGACCCCGATCCGCATCGGTGCCGCCGAGCTGGGACGGATCCGGGACCACGCGCGCCGCAACCACCAGCACAACCTCGGCACCGCCGCCGCCCGTGCCGGGCTGGCCGAGCGTGCCTGGGAGCAGCACCGCCAGCAGGTGCCGGCATCGGGTCTCGAGGAGAGGTCCGAGTTCCTCGACAAGTTCCACGACTCGCTCGAGGTCGACCGGTTCATGCGGGGCTGGTGGCCCCAGCTCGATCCGCGCGAGCCGCTTCTCTGGCTGACCGATCCCGAGATCATGGCCCGTTGCGCGTCCGGGGTGCTCAACCGGCACGACCAGGAGATGTTGGGGGCCTCCCTGCGCGGCGCTCTCGAGACCGGTACCTGGTCGGTCGCCGACGTCGCACTCATCGACGATCTGTTCTCCCGAGTCGGGCCGATCCAGATCGATGAGCCCGAGGACCGCAGCTTCTACGAGGTCGAGGAGCTCGACAACCTCTCCGACTACGGGGTGCAGGAGGTCGGGGCCCGCGCCGCCCAGGGTCAGGGCATCCGGATGACCCGCGAGCACAGCGGCCGCGAGCCCCGCGACCTGCTCCTCCACGGGACGATCGAGCGGCCCCGCGGCTATGCCCACGTTCTCGTCGACGAGGCGCAGGACCTCTCCCCCATGCAGTGGCGCATGCTCGGCCGCCGCGGCCGGTCAGCGTCGTGGACCGTCGTCGGGGACGCCGCCCAGAGCTCGTGGCCGGATGCGTCCGAGGCACTGCGTGCCCGCCACGAGGCCTACGGCCGCGGTCAGCGTCGCGAGTTCCACATGGACACGAACTACCGCAATGCCCGGGAGATCTTCGACTACGCCGCCGGTGTCATCCGTGCCGAGGTGCCGGACGCAGACATTCCCAAGGCGGTGCGCGAGACCGGCTGGCCGGTGCGCGAGGTGACCGTCGACTCAGGCGACCTCGAGCGAAGCCTCACCGCGGAGGTCCGACGTCTGCTCGACCAGGTGGACGGCTCCGTCGCGATCGTCCCGTCCGCGGCGCATACCCCGTCGGCAGAGCGGCTGCTGCCGCTGTCGGATCGGGTCGTCGTCGTGGATCCGTTGTCCTCCAAGGGCCTCGAGTACGACGCGGTCGCTGTGGTCGACCCGGCCGCCATCGCGCAGGAGAGCCCGGGCGGCATCCGAGCCCTCTATGTCGTCCTCACCCGCGCCGCGCACCGGATGACGATCCTGCGCCCCTGACGCCCGCGGATCCGCGACTATCAGCCGGACTTGCGACGGAACATCTGCTGGGTGCCGGAGGTCTCCGGCCCGTGCGACCCCTCGGCCTTGCCGTGTGCGCCACCGGCGCTGACGTCGCGCCCGGCGTGAGCCTTCTTCTTCTCGAGGGCCTCACGGAACTTGGCCTTGACGTCCTCCGACGCGCTATCGCCCTTCGACATCTGCCTCTCCTTCCCTCTCCCGCGGGTGCGGGGGTGTGTAAGCCAGGCTAGTGGTCGCCGGGGGGCCTTGGACGGTCGACTCGTCCCATGCCCCCCAGCGTCCCTCCACCCCAGCACCCGGGAGGGGTCCAGCACAACATCCCTGAGGGGAGAACTTCGCCGGGCGCGGTGACTATGGGCGCTCACCCCCGACCCCGCTGCTGCGGCGGGGTCGTCACGTCGATGTGGAGGCGGCAGCGGTCCGGCTCAGTCGGGCAGCAGCGCGTGCCGCTCGATGATCTCGTGCCGGCCGGGTCCGACACCGATGGCCGAGACCCGGGCGCCGATGAGCTCCTCGACGCGCAGGACATACTTCTGCGCGTTCTCGGGCAGCTCCTCGAAGGTGCGACAGCCGGAGATGTCCTCCCACCAGCCGTCCAGGTGCTCGTAGACCGGCTTGGCATGGTGGAAGTCGCTCTGGTTGACCGGCATCTCATCGTGCCGGACCCCATCGACCTCATAGGCGACACACACGGGGACCTTCTCGAACCCGGTGAGGACGTCGAGCTTGGTGATGACGAAGTCGGTGACGCCGTTGATGCGGGTGGTGTAGCGCCCGATGACGGTGTCCATCCAGCCGCAGCGGCGGGGGCGGCCGGTCGTCGTGCCGTACTCCTGGCCTGTCTTGCGCAGGGTCTCGCCGTCGTCGTCGAACAGCTCGGTCGGGAACGGACCCTCACCGACGCGGGTCGTGTACGCCTTCAGGATTGCGATGACCCGGGCCACCCGGGTCGGGGGGATGCCCGAACCGGTGCACGCGCCGCCGGCCGTCGCCGACGAGGAGGTGACGAACGGATAGGTCCCGTGGTCGACGTCGAGGAGCGTCGCCTGACCGGCCTCGAGCAGGACGATCTTGTCAGCGTCGAGGGCCTTCTGCAGCTCGAGCGAGGTGTCGCGCACCATCGGGGCGAGGCGGTCGGCATAGGAACGCAGCTCCTCGACGACAAGATCGACGTCGGCAGCCCGCGTGTTGTAGATCTTCACGAGCATCTGGTTCTTGACATCGAGCGCTGCCTCGACCTTCTGCCGCAGGATGTTCTCGTCGAAGAGGTCCTGGACCCGGATCCCGATGCGGTTCATCTTGTCCGCATACGTCGGGCCGATGCCGCGTCCGGTCGTGCCGATCTTCCGCTTGCCGAGGAAGCGCTCGATGACCTTGTCGAGGGTGCGGTTGTAGGGCGGGATGACGTGCGCGCTGGCGCTGATGACCAGACGTGAGGTGTCCACACCGCGCTCCTCGAGCCCTTCGATCTCCTTGAAGAGGACCTCGAGGTCGACGACGACACCGTTGCCGATGACCGGCACGACGTTCGGCGAGAGGATTCCCGACGGGAGGAGATGCAGCGCGTACTTCTCGCGGGTCCCGTCCTCGCCCTCGATGACGACCGTGTGCCCGGCGTTGTTGCCACCGTTGAACTTCACGACATAGTCGACGGCCGAGCCCATGAGATCGGTGGCCTTGCCTTTGCCTTCGTCACCCCACTGGGCACCGACGAGGACGATTGCGGGCATGGTGGCTCCCTCGGTTCTCCGGCAGGCCTGGCCTGCCGCGATCAGCCGCGCGTGAGGCCTGACGACGGGGTATGCGCGGGCCGGCTTTCTCGGACGGCTCAGCCTAACGTCTTGGTCGGCTCAGCGGCCGAGGACTCCCGTCCTGCGGGCGGCCGGGCAGACCGCCTGCGGTGAGACGGCCACGCGCCTGCAGCGCGGCTCCGAGCTGGAAGCGGGTGTCCACCCCCTCGTCGTCCATGAGCGCCGCGATCCGCCGTCGGACCGTGCGCAGGCTCGTCGCCATCGTCCGGGCAATGGCCTCGTCCTTGAGGCCGAGCGCCATGAGGTCGATCAGGCGCTCGTCCTCGGAGCCGGATCGCGGACCCGGACCCTTGCCGGAGTCGGAGGACTGGAGCGGAACACCGGCGGCGTAGACGGCATCGTGCAAGGCGATGAAGGCCTGGACGATCATCGGATCGCGGATGAGGATGTAGTCGGAGTCCGGGTCGTTCCACGTCGAGCACGCCAGGACGGCGGCCTCACCGGCGATGAAGAACTCACTCGGCGGCTCAGGGACGAACCGCTGCCTCTCCCCCGCCTCGGCCCAGACGCTGACCCAGCGGCGACCCGAGGCGCTGTCGAGCAGCGACAGCGGATAGATGACCCGCATCTCCATTCCGCCGGCAAGGCGGGTCTGGGCGTCACGCACCCGCTCGTCCTCGATGCCGGGTCCGGTGTCGAAGGTCTGAGTCACGTTGCGGATACAGCTCTCCGGGCCGACCTCGTCGTAGAGGCCACCGATGATGTCGGCTGCGACCTCCGAGGGGACGACCTCGATATCGGTGTGCCGGGACAGCGGTCGCAACGGCGTCTGGGTGAGGACGAGCTCGCGGATCGCCTCACGTACCTCGTGCAGCTCTTCCCGGCGGCTGTCGAGCCGCTGGTTCTCCCGGTCGAGGTGTCGCTCCAGGTGCCGGAGCACCTCCGAAGGCCCCCGTGTCCTCGTTGAACGCGAAGCCATTGTGGCAGTTTAGTGCCAATGGCTGTAAAGGGTCGCGCATTTGGGCCTCAAGCGTGCATGATTGAACCAGCGTCGAGGCTGAACCGCAGGGGACACAGGCCTCAGACGACGAGAGGGGCGCTTCGAGCGCCCGCTCCTGGCAGGGGGCATCGCCGGGGGTCGCGCAGCGACCCCCGGCGTTCTGCAGTTCTGGCCCGCCTCGGGCTGACCCCGGTCCTCGTCTCGCCAGTCCCCGATCCACTCGGCGGCGACCCACTCGGCGGCGACCCACTCGGCGGCGACCCGCTCAGCGAAGCCTGAGCTCAGAGCCCGAGCTCACGCGCTCCGGTCGCCGACGACGCCCGGAGGAACTCGACGCACCGGTGCCGTTCCTCCTCCTCGCCGATCTCGGCAGCGGCCTTCGCGAGCGCAGCCAGGGCTCGGAGGAACCCCTGGTTCGGCGCGTGCTCCCACGGCACGGGACCTTGTCCCCGCCACCCGGCCCGGCGCAGGGCGTCGAGGCCGCGGTGGTAGCCGGTGCGCGCATACGCATACGCCATGACGGGCTCGGCGTCTGCGAGGGCGTCCTCGGCAAGGACGGCCCAGGCCAGTGATGACGCGGGGTATGCGCGGGCCACCTGGTCGGCCGCCCGGCCCTCGTCGATCGCCCGCGCCGCGGGGTCCTCGGGCAGATGGGTCTGCGGAATACCGAGAAGATCAGTCATGGATCCACCCTAGGCCAGGCCGCACGACCCTCAGCGCACATGAAAAGCGCTCTTCGCACGGGACGGATCCTGTGCGAAGAGCGCTGGTCCCGCCGGAGGCGTGAAGGTGCGACGACCTCAGCGGTGGGTGCCGGCGGAGCGCAGGTTCTCGCAGGCCTCGACGACGCGGGCGGCCATGGCAGCCTCGGCCTCCTTGCCCCAGGCGCGCGGGTCGTACTGCTTCTTGTTGCCGACCTCGCCGTCGACCTTGAGGACGCCGTCGTAGTGCTGGAACATCCACGTCGCGACGGGGCGGGTGAAGGCGTACTGGGTGTCGGTGTCGACGTTCATCTTCACGACGCCGTAGTCGACCGCGTCCGAGATCTCCTGCGGCAGCGAGCCGGAGCCGCCGTGGAAGACGAGGTGGAACGGCTTGGCGCCCTCCTCGAGGCCGAGCTCCTTGGCGGCGGCCTCCTGGGCGGCCTTGAGGACCTCGGGGCGCAGCTTGACGTTGCCCGGCTTGTAGACGCCGTGGACGTTGCCGAAGGTCAGCGCGGTCATGTAGTAGCCGTTCTCACCTGCACCGAGCGCCTTCACCGTGGCGATGGCGTCCTCGGGCGTGGAGTACAGCTTGTCGTTGATCGCGTTCTCGACACCGTCCTCCTCGCCGCCGACGACCCCGACCTCGATCTCGAGGACGACGTTGGCCGCCTGACACTTCTGAAGCAGCTCCTCGGCGATCCGGAGGTTCTCCTCCAGCGGCACGGCCGAGCCGTCCCACATGTGGCTCTGGAAGTACGGCAGACCGCCCTGGTCGACCCGCTCCTGGCTCGCGGCGAGCAGCGGACGGACGAAGCCGTCGAGCTTGTCCTTGGGGCAGTGGTCGGTGTGCAGCGCGATGTTCACCGGGTAGTTCTTGGCGATCTCGTGCGCGAGCGCCGCGAAACCGAGGGAGCCGGTGACCATGTCCTTGACGGTCGGTCCGGAGAAGTACTCGGCGCCGCCCGTCGAGACCTGGATGATGCCGTCCGAGCCGGCGTCGGCGAAGCCACGCAGGGCGGCGTTGAGGGTCTGGCTCGAGGACACGTTGATGGCCGGGTAGGCAAAGCGTTCCTTCTTCGCGCGGTCGAGCATCTCGCGGTAGACCTCGGGGGTTGCGATGGGCATGCCTTCTCCTTTGCGGGCGGCGCATCGACGCGCCGCGATCGTGGCGTGTGGTCCGCTCCCTATCCTTCCACGCCGTCATGCCGACATGCACCTGCCCCAGCCTGTGAGACGTCGCCTAGCCTTGTCGCTCATGGTGCGAGACGGCCGGCAGAGCAGAGGGGGTATGCGGGCCGTCATCTTCTCCGGATACGCGGCCCTGAGCGCCGCGCTCGTGCTCATGGCGTTGCGGTTCCTCCCCACCCAGACGTGGGTGCCGGCCGCCCAGCTCGTCACATTCTTCCCGATCGCCCTGCCGCTGACACTGGCCTCGCTCATCCTGCTCCTGCTAGCCCGCTCCCAGTGGCCGGCAGTGACCGCCGCGGCCGCTGCGGTGATCATGATCGCGACGATCTCGCTGCGGGTCGTCGACCAGACCGCCGGAGCCGGCGGCGACGAAGCAGGGAGTGAGGGTTCGGGCGAGACGCTGCGGGTGGCCGCGTTCAACGCCTACTTCGGGCGGGCGGACGCAGCCTCCCTCACCCGGACGGCACAGGCGTTCGAGCTCGACCTCCTCTGCGTCTCCGAAGCCACACCGGCCTTTGTGGCAGCGCTCGAGAAGGCAGGGCTGAGCACCGCACTGCCGTCGGTGGTGTCCGCCGCCGAGGAGGGTGCGAGCGGCACCGTGCTGTTCTCGCGCATGCCGATTCGCGAGATCGGCGAGGTGCCGGGCGCACAGTTCCGGATGCCGCGTGGAGCCGTCGAGACGGGCACGGGAGACGTGACAGTGACCTGCGCCCACCCGGTTCCCCCGACATTCCGGGCAACGGCGTCCTGGAGCCCCGGAGTCCCGGGGTGGGCTCGGGAACTGCGGGCGCTGCGGGATGTGACGGCGTCGACCGACGGCCCGCAGATCGTCATGGGCGACTTCAACGCCACCTGGGACCACCGGCTCCTGCGTCGGATCGCGACCCGCTCCGGGATGGTCAGCGCCACCAACGTCACCGGCCGGGGGCTCACCCCGACATGGCCGGTCATCGACGGGCCACTGCCAGTCCCGTTCGCCGCGATCGACCACGTCCTCACCGACCTGCCGGTGCTCGCCAGCGACCTCATCGAGATCCCAGGATCCGACCACCGCATGGTCACCGCGACGCTGCGCCTGTCACCATCGCAGCCCTGACTCGCGAGCTCGTTGGTGGGGTGGCCTGAGGGCCGAGCGCATCGTGGCCTCCAAACTGGCCCGGCAGGCAATCAGCCGAGGTGGCGAACCGATGCGCCACTCCTGATCCTGAGTGAGCGCGTGCTCCAGCAAGCGCTCTGTCCTCCGGAATCTCGCACTTGCGAGATTCCGGAGCGGCGTGGGTAGTGCTACTCAGGTGCTCCGCGCACCAACCCGGCAGGCTGGCCGTATGAGCGCGACAATGACGAGCATGTCGATCCAGGACCTGGCCGACGGGACGCCGGCCACCCGCAACCGGGTCGTCGACTTCCTGCGTGCCCTCGCGATCACCGTCGTGGTCGTCGGCCACTGGCTCATGGCGGCAGTCGTCATCCGTGACGGCGAGGTCGAGCCGAACGCCCTGCTCAACATCGCGGACTGGACCCACCCGCTCACCTGGATCTTCCAGGTCATGCCGATCTTCTTCCTCGTCGGCGGCTACGCGAACGCCCTCTCCTGGCGCAGCGCCTCGACCAGGGGGCAGACGTACGCCGGCTGGCTGCGCGCACGGCTGCAGCGCCTGGGCGGTCCGGTCGTCCCGCTGCTGGTGACGTGGCTCGTCCTGGCGAGCAGCGCATACGCCCTCGGCATTCCCGGCTCGACCCTGCGACTGGCCTCTCAGGTCGCACTCGTGCCGACGTGGTTCCTCGCCGCCTATGTCCTCGTCGTCGCCGTCGCGCCGGTCACCTTGTGGCTGTGGAAGCGGCTCGGCTGGTGGAGCATCGCCGGCGGCATTGCGCTCAGCCTCGCGATCGACATCGCGAGCATCTCGACCGGGCAGATCCTCATCGGCTTCGTGAACTACCTGGTCGCCTGGGCGACGGTCCACCAGATCGGGTATGCGTGGCTCGACGGCGCCCTCGCCTCCCGCCTCCGCCGGGTGGGACTGGCGCTCGCCGGCCTGGCCGGCCTGCTGCTCGCCTTCGGAGTCGGCCCCTATCCGGTCTCGATGATCGGGATCGACGGGGCCGAGCTGAACAACTCGATGCCGACCCGTGTGACCATGCTGCTGCTCGGGATGATGCAGGGTGGGGTCATCCTGCTCGCCGAGAAGCCGCTGGCCCGATGGCTGCAGAACCGTCGAGCCTGGGTCGCGACAGTCGCCGTCAACGCCCGGATCATGACGCTCTATCTGTGGCACCTCACGGTGATGGTGCTGGTCCTGGGGGTCTCGCTGCTGCTCGGTGGGGTCGGCCTGGGCCTGGTCCCGCTGACCGGTGCATGGTGGGCGACCCGGCCGCTGTGGATCGCGCTGCTCGCAGTCGTCGTGCTCGGCTTCGTCGCGCTGCTCGGGCGGTTCGAGAATCCCCGGCGCGACGAGCGACCTGCTCCCCCCACGTGGCTCGCGATCACGGCAGGCGTCCTCACCTGCGGTGGGCTGGCGGTCATGGCGAAGTTCGGGATCGTCTCCGAGGCGGGCGTGCAGTGGTGGTGGCCGCTCCTGCCGATCGCCGGTCAGGCGCTGCTACGTCTCAGTCCGCGCTGAGGTCGAGGCACGCGCGCTCCCAGTCGATCGTGAGCTGCGCCAGGTCGGCGCGGTAGTCGCTCAGCGAGACGCCGCGACCGGAGGGCACGATGCCCTCCTGCGCCCAGAGTGTGTGCGCCTCGTCGACGAGGTGCTCGGGGAGCTGACCGGAGGCATTGACAACCCGCCACCAGGGCACGTTGGAGCCCCAGTGCCGCATGATCCAGCCGACCTGACGGGCGCCGATCCCGACGGTCCTCGCGATGTCCCCATAGGCGACGAGGCGACCACGAGGCACCTGCTCGACAGCGCGCAGGACCCGCTCCACGACCACCTCATCCACGCGAGGAACCGGCCACCGGACCGGTCGAGACGCCACCAGGCATACCCGTGCGGTCGCCGTGACGCGGGATGACCGTGACGAGGTCGAGGTCGAGTGTCGTCGACGACGACTGGATCGCAAGGACACGCGAGACGGTGCGACCCGACGCGTGGTCGACTGCGGTGACGACGTAGCGACCCGGCGGGGGCAGCCCGATCTCGAAGTGCCCCGTGGCGTCCGCGGTCGTCGTACCGGCGTACTCCCCGGAGTGCTTGATGATGGCGATCATGACCCCGCCGATGGGAACGCCGTCGTCGGTGACGTGGCCGGCGAGGAGCAGTCGCCGGGTGAGCACGATGTCCGCCGACTCGTCCGCGGACAGCTCGACGAGGGAGGAATGGGGTGCCCAGCCGTCGGCGGAGACGACGAGCAGATACCTCCCCTCCTCCGGCAGGGCGAGGTTGAACCGACCCTCGTTGTCCGTGCGGCTCCAGTCGATGTGCTCCCCGTCGGGGCGCAGCACGGTCGCGACGACATTGCGCATCCGGCGCCCGGTCGGGGCGATGACCTGGCCGCGTACGAGCACCTCGGGCTGGGCGCCGAGGGTGCGGACCGGGAAGCGTTCGCCGATGTGCTCGGGCACCCCCTCCTCGGCCGCCGCCCGGGTGGGCCGCCGGATGAAGGCGGCGATGAGAGCGCCGAGGAGAGAGGCAGCGGTCCCGGCCCAGAAGACGAGCTGGTAGCCGGCGAAGGTCGGGACGACCTCCCCGGTCGCGACCGGCGCGGCGAAGATCGTGAAGACCAGGGCCACCATCGCCGACGCCGACGAGGTGCCGATGGATCGGAGGAGGGTGTTGAGACCGTTCGCCGACGCCGTCTCCGTGATGGGGACCGAGGACATGATGAGCGTCGGCATCGCGGCGAACGCAAGCGCGGTGCCGAGCGAGGCCACGCCCGAGGTGACGACGACCTCGATGACCGAGCCGTGCCAGATCACCCTGCCGATGAATCCCGCCGCCATGATGAGGGCGCCGGCGATGAGGATGGCCCGCGGCCCGTAGCGCGTGATGAGCATGCCGGCAACGGGTGACATGAGCACCATGAGGAGGCCGCCGGGCAGCATGACCAGCCCGGCGG
>JAAYSB010000342.1 GCA_012518475.1 Intrasporangiaceae bacterium
GAGCGCGGCGACGACGGCCATCCCGCAGGAGCCACCGACGAGCAGTCCCTCCTCCTTGGCCAGCCGGCGGGTCATGTCGAAGGACTCGGCGTCGCTGACGGCGATCACCTCGTCCACGACGCTCGGGTCGTATGCGCCCGGCCAGATGTCCTCCCCGACCCCCTCGACGAGGTAGGGACGACCGGTTCCGCCGGAGTAGACCGAACCCTCGGGGTCGGCGCCGATGATCTGAACGCGGCCGCTCTCGCGGTCGGCAGAGGCCTCCAGCAGGTAGCGCGCCGTGCCGGTGATCGTCCCGCCGGTACCGACGCCCGCGACGAAGTGGGTGACCCGGCCGTCGGTGTCCTCCCAGATCTCCGGGCCCGTCGTCTCGTAGTGCGAGGCCGGACCGGCCTGGTTCTCGTACTGGTTCGGCTTGAAGCCGCCCTCGATCTCCCGGGCGAGCCGGTCGGAGACGGAGTAGTAGGAGTTCGGATCGTCCGGCGCGACACTCGTGGGGCAGACGACAACCTCGGCGCCATAGGCCTTGAGGACGTTGCGCTTGTCCTCGGCGACCTTGTCCGGGCAGACGAAGACGCACTTGTAGCCCTTCCGCTGGGCCACCATCGCCAGACCGACGCCGGTGTTGCCGGAGGTGGGCTCGACGATCGTCCCGCCCGGCTTGAGGTCACCGCGGGCCTCGGCCTCCTCGATGAACTTCACCGCGATGCGGTCCTTCACGGAGCCACCGGGGTTGAGGTACTCGATCTTCGCGAGGACGGTCGCCTCGATCCCGTCGGTGACGGAGCTCAGGCGGACAAGGGGCGTGTGACCGACGAGGTCCATGATGTGCTCGGCATACTTCATCCGCCGATCCTCACACATTCGCAGGGAGCCGGACGACCTTCGCGCAGGGACTCCGGAGACGGGTGGCTCCTCGGTCCTGGCGTCCGACTGCCAAGAAAGTCCGGCCGAGACCTGTCCAGGAACATTACTCGTCAGTAACATAACGGCATGACGCATCACGACGAGACCGCCCCGACGCAGACCAGTGACGACGCCGCACAGGGGAGTGCGCCCGTGCAGGGCCACGGCGGCTCGCACGCGACCGCCGTCGCCGCGAACCACGGTGTGACGACGATGTTCACCCTCTCCGGGGCGCACGTCTTCCCGATGTACGACGCGGCCGAGAAGGAGGACCACGGCGTCTCCCTCCTCGACGTCCGGCACGAGCAGACCGCTGCGTTCGCCGCCGAGGCGACGGGCAAGCTGACCCGCTCCCCCGGGCTCGCCGTCCTCACCGCCGGACCGGGCGTGACGAACGGCGTCAGCGCGATCACCCAGGCCCAGTTCTCCGGCTCCCCGATGGTCGTCATCGGCGGTCGCGCCCCGCAGAACAAGTGGGGCATGGGCAGTCTCCAGGAGTTCGACCACGTCCCGCTCCTCGCCCCCATCACGGTCTCGGCCGAGACGGCGCAGGACACCGCCGACATCGCGGGCGCCACCCACCGCGCCTTCCAGGCCGCCCGGTCCGCGCACCGGGGGCCGGCGTTCCTCGACATCTACATGGACCACTTCTTCGACCAGGCGAGCTCGGTGCGCCCGAGGCCTGAGAGGGCTGAGGGACGTGAGCCCGACACCGACGCGATCGAGAGGATCGCCGGGCTCCTCGCGGCGGCCGAGCGTCCTGTGCTCGTCCTCGGCTCCGATGTCTGGAACGACTTCGCCGAGGAGGCCGCGCTGCGCTGCGTCGAGTCGCTCGGCCTGCCGGCGATCCCGAACGGCATGGGCCGCGGCATCGTCCCCGCCGGCCACCCCCTGCTCGTGACCAAGGCTCGCGGTATGGCCTTCAACGGTGCCGACCTCGTCATCGTCGTCGGCACCCCGCTCGACTTCCGCCTCGGCTACGGCGTCTTCGGCGGCAAGGAGGGCGGCGCCCCGGCCAAGGTCGTCCACATCCAGGACTCCGCGGACCAGCTGAGCGCTCACGCCGAGACTGCAGCCGCGACGGCCGGCGACCTCGCCCAGATCTTCGACGCGCTCACCGAGGCCGTGCAGCGTCAGGCGACGAAGCCGGACTGGGGCAGCTGGGCCGGAGCGCTGCGTGAGAAGGCCGATGTGACCCACGCCAAGGACCTCGAGCTGCTCGGCGCGCAGGCCGACCCGATCCACCCGGCCCGCATCTACGGCGAGCTCCTCCCCCGCCTCGAGGACGACGCGGTCGTCATCGGCGACGGGGGCGACTTCGTCTCGTTCGCCGGCAAGTTCGTGGAGCCGAAGCGTCCCGGAAACTGGCTGGACCCGGGTCCGTTCGGCTGCCTCGGCGCCGGGCTCGGTGCTGCCATCGCAGCCCGGATCGCCCGGCCGTCCAGCCAGGTCGTCCTCCTCCTCGGCGACGGCGCGGCCGGCTTCTCGCTCATCGACGTCGACACCCTCGTCCGGCACAACCTGCCGGTCGTGATGATCATGGGCAACAACTCCGCGTGGGCGCTCGAGAAGGGCCCGATGCAGATGATCTACGGCTACGACGTCATCGCCGACCTCGCTCCGCGCACCCGCTACGACGAGGTCGTCAAGGCGCTCGGCGGCGCCGGCGAGATGGTCACCGACCCCAAGCAGATCGGCCCGGCGATGGACCGTGCGTTCGCGAGCGGCGTGCCCTACCTCGTCAACATCGTCACGGACGTCAACGCCGCATACCCCCGCGCGACGTTCGGCGTCTGATCACCAGACGTCGAGGAACCGCTCCCGTGGGGCGAGCCGTCCCTCGGCGGCGGCCGCATCGAGGAGACGTGCGATGACCCCGCGGGTCTCGGCCGGGTCGATGACGTCATCGATCTCGCCGTGGCGGGCGACGTTGAGGGCGCTCGCGTGCTCCTGCATCTGCGCGGTGAGGTCGCGTACGGTCGCCTCGCGGGTGTCCTCGTCCATCGCGGCCAGCTCCTTGGCGATGGCGAGCCGCACCGCGCCCTCGAGACCCATCGGGCCCAGGTGCGCGCTCGGCCAGGCCATCGTCATGACCGGGGCGTGGGTCGAGCCGCCGAGCATCGCCTGCGCACCGAGCCCGTAGCCGCGGCGGAGCACGACCCCGATGAGCGGCACGCGGATCTGAGCGGCCGCAACGAGCAGGCGGCTCGTGTGCCGGACGAGACCGGTCCTCTCCGCCTCGGGACCGACCATCATGCCGGGGGTGTCGACGAGGGAGACGATGCCGAATCCGTATGCGTCGCACAGGTTCACGAAGCGCGCCGCCTTGTCGCCCGCGTCCGCGGTGATCGCTCCGGCCATGTGCCGGGTGTCGTTGGCGATGACGCCCACCGCTCGCCCCTCGATGCGCCCGAGAGCGGTCGTCAGCTCGGGGGCGAACTCCGGCCGCAGGACAGTGACGCTCTCCTCGTCGCAGAGTGTCTCGATGATAGGGACGATGGGGTATGCGGTCCGCTCGTTCTCCGGCACCGCATCCCGCAGGACAGTCTGGTCGGGTGCCTGCCAGTCCTCGTGATCTCCAAGGAAGTAGGAGATGAGCTCGCGGGCCGCGAGTGACTCGTCCCCGTCCTCGACGACGAGGTCGACGACACCGTTCGCGGTCATGACCTGGATCGGTCCGACATCCTTGGACTCGACCTGGCCGAGTCCGCCGCCCGCGATCATCGCCGGCCCGCCCATACCGAGGGATGAGCGCGGGGTCGCGATGAGGAGATCGGCGCAGCCGGCGATGACGGCGTTGCCGGCGAAGCAGTTGTCGTTGACGACAGCGACGCGAACGACCTTGCCGGTCAACGACGCCCACCGGGCGAAGGTCGGGACGTCGAGACCCGAGACGGTGGGGATGTCGGTGTCGCTCGGGCGACCGCCCCCGCCCGAGGCGAAGAAGATGACGGGCAGGCGCAGCCGCTCGACGACATCGAGGAGACGATCCGTCTTTGCGTGACCGCGCATACCCTGTGTGCCGGCCATGACAAGGTAGTCGTACGAGACCACGGCGACCGGGCGGCCGTCGATCGTCGCGACGCCACCGATCACGCCGTCGCCCACGGTGCGGTCGAGGAGCTCGTCGACGGGGCGCTTCTGCGCCTGGGCTGCGGTGACGAAGCGGCCGTACTCGACCAGGCTGCCGGGGTCGATGAGGTCGTCGATGAGCTCGCGGGCCGTCCGCCCGCCCCGGGCGTGCTGCTTCTCGACGGCGTCAGGCCGCGCGGCGTCCTCGGTGAGGGCCCGGCGGCCGAGCAGAGCAAGGAGATCGGCGCGCAGGCCGTGCGGGTTGTCGCTCACGTGGGGCTACCTGCCGGTCCCGCGGGACTCCAGGCGGGCCATGAACCGCTCGCCGTCGACGACCGCGCGGGTGATCGACCCTCGGCCGACGGTCTGGCCGGCGTGCTGGGCCTCGACGTCGAACTCGACGGTCCGCTCGGTCCGCTTGAGGATCGTCGCGGTGATCTCGACCTCGTCCCCCACAGCGTTGGGCGCGACGTGGTCGATCTCGACGCGGGTGCCGACACTAGTGCTCGGCTGCTCCAGGTCGCTAAGCGCCGCGCAAGTGACCGCCTCGCACCACGCGATGAGGCGCGGTGTGCCGAGGACGGGCAGGGAGCCCGAGCCGACTGCGATCGCGGTGTCGTCGTCGGTCACGGTGAAGGTCTGGGTCGTCGACGTCATGGCGCCATTCTTGCCGACGCCAGGGCCTGCAGACAGGGGCGGCCACCCCCGCCGACACGCCTCGCTCCTGCCGAGACGCCTCGCTCCTGCCGAGACGCGGCGCTCCGGCCGACACGCGGCGTCCCAGATCCTGCGGTCCTATATCGCCGCAGGATCGGCAACCACCGCACGTCGCTCAGACTCCCGCGTCTGGGAGCCAGCGTCCTACTCCTCCTCGCCGATGGCGAAGGTGAACCTCGTGCAGTCCTTCGGGAAGTCGAACCAGGCCAGCACCCGGTGGGGTGTGATGCACCGAAGACCCCCACCGTCACGCCCCGCCCACGAGTCGGCGGCAGGCGAGTAGCCGTCGTCGGCGTACTTCTTGAACTCGACGGCCAGCTTCTGCCCGAAGCCGTCGGCCGCTGCTCTCGTTGCGTGCGACTCCCCCTCGACGATGACGACCTGGGACCCGCTCTCAAGGGTGAGGGTCACCCACGGGTTCTGCTCGGCGTTGCGGGCGTGCACGGTATCGGCCGACCCGTCGTACCAGAAGCGGCCGTCGACCCAGACACCCCAGCGCGGCACGGAGTGCGGGCGCAGATCGGGCCGGACGGTCGAGATCCAGTAGTTCTTCGACTCGATGAGCCGCTGCTCGACCTCGTCCCAAGACAGTGTCCCGTCCACCGACTCGGGCAGGCCGTAGCCCTCCGGGAGGTCCGGTCGCTCCACCATGGGGTCCTGTGTCATGAGATCCAGATAAACCCGGGGACAACGCTCCCGGCAACCCCGAGGCACGCAAAGGTCATGAGGGGCTCAGCAGCTTGACCATGATGAGAGTCGGGCCGTCCCAGTCGTAGTCCGTCATCTCCTCGAGCGGCAGGAACCCTCTCGCCGCATAGAAGGCGCGAGTTGCCGCGTAGCCCGGGTCCTCGAAGGACTCTCCGACCGTCTTGACCTCGAGCAGCTGCGCTCCGTCGCCGCGCAGGTCCTCCTCGATCGCCTCGAGGAGAGCACTGCCGACGCCGCCACCGTGGTGCTCGGGCAGCACCGCAATGAGGTGGATCTCCCCGGTCTGAGGGAAGTGCCGGTCGACGAGTGCCGCGCCGACGACAGCACCGTCCACCCGCGCGAGATAGGACTCCTTCTCGCCCGCAGCCCGGACGTAGTGCTCGTTCGCCGACGGGATGCCGAACCAGTCGGGGAGCGCGGCGAGGAAGGTGCGGACGGCTTCGGGGTCCTGCTCGCGGATGATGCTGATCATCGCGACTCCTCCGGAAGCTCGAGAGTCTCGCCGGTCCAGCCAGCGCGCAGCCACCGGTCGTGACTGGCGACGACGACGGCACCGGGATAGTCGGGCAGGGCAACCTCCAGCTCGGTGGCGAGCAGGACTGACAGGTGGTTGGTCGGCTCGTCGAGGAGCAGCACGTCCGGCGGATCCGCCAGGACGACGGCCAGATCGAGCCGACGCCGTTGGCCCACGCTGAGGCTGGCCACCGGACGGTCGAGGTCGCGCCCGGCCAGCAGCCCGAACGTCGAGAGCGGCGTCGAATCAGCGACGGCCTCCCCCACGCCCAGGACGTATGCATCGCGCACCGAGACATCCCCGTCCCGCTCGGCGGGTTCCTGGGTGAGCAGTGCAGTCCGCAGCCGGTCTGGCGCCGTGACCGCGCCGGCGGTCGGCTGGAGGTCCCCGGCCAGGACCGCCAGAAGAGTGGACTTGCCCGAGCCGTTGGGGCCGGTGATGAGCAGGCGCGAGCGGGCCGTCAGCGACAGGGACACCGGCGCGAGGCGACCGGTGACGGCGACATCGGTGGCGGTCAGGACCGGACCGGTGGCCGCGGTCGGCGTGCTCCCCGCACCGGCGCTGCCGACTCCATTCCCTCTGCCGAACCCGGCGAAGCGGAGCCGGGCCGGCGGACGCCTCACCTGCGACTCCTCCAGCCGCTCGAGGGCGACGGTGGCGTCGTTGACGCGTCGGGCCACGACCTTGGCGTTGCGGTCCGCATAGAACTTCCTGCTCGAGCGGGCCTCGGTCCGCGGGGGCCTAGCCGAGTTGCCGACGGTCTGACTGTCCCGTGCCCTGGCTCGCAGCCGGTTGAGCTCAGCCTGCTCGTCGCGATACTGGCGCACCCACCGCTCCCGCTCGTCGCGTCGGTGCGCGAGATAGGCCGTGAGACTGCCGGTGAATCGCGTCAGGCCGAATCCCGACCCCGGTGAGTCGTGATCGGAGGCGACCGCCGCATACGGGATCGGCGACGGGTCCAGGTCGACGATGGTCGTCGCGACGTCGTTGATGAAGGCGCGGTCGTGGCTGGCGATGAGCACCGGCCCGGACCAGGTGCGCAGCAGCTCCGTGAGCACGGTCCTGGCCCGGTCGTCGAGGTGGTTCGACGGCTCGTCGAGCAGCAGCGTGTCCGGTGACCGGAGCAGCAGCCAGGCGAGGGAGAGCCGGGCGATCTGACCGCCGGAGAGGCCGCTGACGACCCTGCCGTGGTCGACACCGGCCAGGCCCAGTCCGTCGGTGACCCGCTCGATGCGGTGGTCGAGCTGCCAGACGTGGTGCCGAGCCGCGGCGTCGAGGGCGCGTTCCAGGCGACGCGCTGCGCCGGGCTCTCCACCCGCGACCGCAGCACCGGCCCGCTCGACCTCACGCGCCAGCTCGCGAAGCGGAGCTGTCGCATCCGCGAGCGCCATCCCGACGGTCAGTGATGGTGCGAACGGGGGCTCCTGATGGAACAGGCCGACCTCGCCCGGTGCTGCGACGGAGCCGGCGTCGAGGTCGTCGAGACCGGCGGCAATACGGAGCAGCGTCGACTTGCCGGCGCCGTTCTCACCGATGAGGCAGGCGATCTCCCCGGAGGACACGACGAGCGAGACATCCGTGAGGACCCGCCGGTCGGGGAAGGACCGGGAGATCCCGTCCAGACGCAGGTGGGCCGGACCCGACACCGACGAGGACGGGAGCGAGGCTGTCGGCGCCGTCGAGACAGACGACGCAGCAGGGATTGGTGATGCCATGGAGACTCCAGAACCGACGAACGGGAGACCGCGAGGGGACGGCATCCGTGCCGGGGCACGGGGTCACTCGGCTCGCAGTCGGGTGCCGACGATCAGGAGGTGCGCATGCGGCCAGACTATCGGAGAGTCGATGAGCTCCTCCCAGGGTCAGCTCCTCCCAAGTCATGGCGTCAGCGCGCCACCGCCGGTCCCCACGCCCCCCATGGTTGATCCCGGCGGCAGCCCGGCGCCTGGGAACGTCGAGGTGAGCGGGTAGCGTTGACCCTTCTGGAGGCCTGATCGCCGCCGCCGCACATCGACTCGACGGAGGAGGGAGTCCGCACATGGGACGCGCGAGGCGAGCCCGCAAGATCGCGAGCACGGCTGCCTACGGAGGTGGCGGTGCCGCTGCGGTCGCCGGTGCGCTGGGTGCGGCGGGATACGGCCTCATCAAGGCCGAGGCCGCGATCGCCCGCAGGCTCATCGGGCGCCCCTTCGACGACTCACCCGACGACAACGGCATCTATGGCCACGGCCCGGGTGACCCGCTCCAGCTCCTCATGCTCGGCGACTCGACCGCGGCCGGCCTCGGGACCGAGGAGCGCAGCCAGACGATCGGCGCGATCATCGCCAGCGCCGTCTCCGCCATGTCGGGGCGTCGCGTCCAGCTGACCAACGTCGCCGTCGTCGGAGCCCAGTCCTCCGGCCTGGAGTCCCAGATCGCCACCGCCCTGGACGCCGTCCCCCATCCCGACGTCGCCGTCGTCCTCGTCGGCGCCAACGACGTCACCCACCGCATCGAGCGGACGACGGCCGTGCGACACCTCGAGGAAGCCGTCCGCCGGCTCATGGCAGCCGACGCCCACGTCGTCGTCGGCACCTGCCCCGACCTCGGCACCATCGAGCCGGTGCCCCAGCCCCTGCGCTGGCTCGCCCGGCGCTGGTCCCGGGACCTTGCCGCCGCCCAGACGGTCGCGGTCGTCGAGGCCGGTGCTCGCACCGTCTCGCTTGCGGACATGCTCGGGGCCGAGTTAGAGACCAGTCCGGCCGAGCTGTTCTCCGTCGACCGGTTCCACCCCTCACCCGCCGGGTATGCGCGGGTCGCCGCCGCTCTCCTCCCCTCCGTCGTCGACGCCCTCGGCCTCTGGGCAGGTCAGGCACCGGCCGCCGTCCCGACCCCGCTGAGCCGGCGCGACGTCACCCCGGTCGCCGTCGCCGCGAGCGAGGCAGCGAACGAGCCCGGCACCGAGGTCTCCGGCGCTGAGCTCGGCGGCCACTCCCGTGGCCCGCGCGGACGGTGGGCCAGGCTGTTGCGCCGTCGCCAAGGCGTGCCCACCGAACTCGACATCACGGCGACCGGGACAGCGCTCGATGAGGGCACCGGGAGCCAGGTGGATGCGAGCGAGGTCCAGCCGAACGCTCCGCTCGGCCGGATCGAGCCGGACGCTCCTCGGAACGACGAGACCCGGAACGCCGACGACGCGCATGGCACCGATCACACCGCGTGGTCGCCCGAGCGAACCACCCCATAGGCTCGGAGCATCTACGTCTCGTTTCCATGCCCGCTGAGACGGTGCGGCACCGGACCGGGCGAGCAGCGCACGCACTGATCACATGCAGAACCACTCACAGCAGAGTCACTGCTGAGCAACCTGGAGGAACTCATGACCGAAGCCGTTATCGTCGCCACGTCCCGGACCCCGATCGGGCGCGCCTTCAAGGGCTCGCTCAAGGACATCCGTCCGGACGACCTGTCGGCCCAGGTGGTGGCCTC
>JAAYSB010000343.1 GCA_012518475.1 Intrasporangiaceae bacterium
CGACTCTTGCCGGTGGCGTACCGCGACCCGGTCGTCGGTGCGGCCTTCGTCCGCGTCATCGCGATGCTCGCCCGTCCGTCCGAGCTGATGCACCCACGCATCCTCACCCGCGTCCTGGCCGGCTCGCGTCGCCGGCCCCGGACCGCGGCGCCGGCACACACAGCGCCGGCGCAGATGTGACCGGCACTCGGGCAGGCTCCCGCGGCACATCCAACGCGGAACGCGACCTATCGCGTGGAGCGCGGTCCTGCGTGGCGCTCGTGGTCGGCAAGCACCGGTGGCACCGTGGCGCCAGTCGTCCGATGTGGCGTTGGGTGGGGTATCGCAGGGGGGATGTCGCCTGAGGCCACTGCGCCTGATGCTGCAGGACATGGTGTCGAGCTCGCGTTGGCCAGGGTGAAGCAGGACCCGGGGGCCGAATCGGGCGACAGGGCGTACTCTCCTAGGAGCGGGACCGTTCGGGTCTCCACATCGAGGAGCGCGCCATGTCAGACAAGTCCCCGCGACAGTCACTCTCCAAGAAGTCCGGCAAGTCGATCAAGGAGAAGCGAGCCGAGAAGAAGGCCAAGGGAGTGGACTCGACCGGAGTCGAAACGACGTTCCATCCGAAGAAGCGCTGACTTGGGGAGCCTGCTCAGCGTCGGGGCGATGGCTCGGTCCCGCAAGGAGAACGAGCAGCGGTTGCCGATCCACCCGGAGCACCTGCACACGATCGACGACGACCTTCGCCCCCACGTCTTCCTGGAGCAGGGATACGGCCGTGCCTTCGGAATGTCCGACGAGACCCTGGCCACTCTGGTCGGCGGCGTCCGGACCCGCGCCGAGCTCATCGCACAGTGCGACGTCATCCTCCAGCCGAAGGTCCAGGCCGAGGACCTCGCCGACTTAAGGGACGGGCAGATCATCTGGGGATGGCCGCACTGTGTGCAGGACGCCGCGATCACCCAGCAGGCCATCGACCGACGTCAGACACTCATCGCCTTCGAGGCCATGAACCATTGGTCTCGCAGCGGCCGTTTCCTGCTCCACGTGTTCCACAAAAACAACGAGCTGGCCGGCTATTGCTCGGTGCTTCACGCGCTCACCCTGATCGGGTCGACCGGCAGCTATGGCCCGAAGCGGCGTGCCGTCGTCATGGGCTTCGGAGCGACCGCCCGTGGCGCAGTGACCGCCTTGAGCGCCCTCGGCGTCGCCGACGTCCGAGTGCTCACCCAGCGCCAGGTCGCGGCCGTCGCCTCGCCGATCCACTCCGTCGACATTGTCCACGTCGACCAGGACGAGGACCCGGCGCTGACCACGGTCGTCACGAACGACGGCCCGGTGCCGCTGAGGCCGTATCTCGCCGACAACGACATCGTCGTCAACTGCGTGCTGCAGGACACCGCGGCACCGTGGACCTTCCTCACCGAGGCGGATCTGGCGATGTTCCGGCCGGGGAGCCTCGTCGTCGACGTGTCGTGCGACGAGGGCATGGGCTTCAGCTGGGCCCGACCGACGACGTTCGAGAACCCGACCTTCGTCGTGGGCGACAACATCACCTACTACGGCGTCGACCACACCCCGTCATACCTGTGGAACTCGGCGACCTGGGAGAACAGCCTGGCGCTGCTGCCGCATCTGCGCACCGTGCTGTCAGGTCCCCAGACGTGGGAGGCCGAGCCGACCATCGGTCGCGCCGTCGAGATCCAGGACGGGGAGGTTCGCAACCCGAGCATCCTGGCCTTCCAGGACCGCGCGCCGACCTATCCCCACCGGCTCCTGAACGAGGGCGGGACCAGCTAGCGATCGGTCAGCTGGGCGTTCGGGGGAATCCTCGAGTCGGCGAGGTCATGGGTCCGGCAGGTCGGGTCAGATCCCCGCGGCGATCGCCTGCTGCTTGCCTTCCATGGTCCGATCGGCTGACCGCCTGGCTA
>JAAYSB010000344.1 GCA_012518475.1 Intrasporangiaceae bacterium
AGTACTGAGATCGAGGTCAGGCTTCCGAAGGGTGAGTCGGCAGAGGTCGTTCTCATCGACGGTGGATCCAGCGAGAACGAGCCGGCACAGTCAGCCGCGGCGTCCCCGAGCATCGTGAGTCGCGCTGGCTGGGGGGCTGACGAGTCACTCCGCAGGTGCACTCCGAGCCGTCTCGCTGGCTACAAGGCGGCGGTGGTGCACCACACGGCGACCTCTAACGAGTACTCGGTCGCCGATGCGCCAGGCATTGTCCGCAGCATCTATCGCTACCACACGGAGACGTTGAAGTGGTGCGACATCGGGTACCAGTTCCTCGTTGACCGATTCGGTACGATCTACGAGGGGCGCGCCGGCTCCTTGGTCCATGCAGTTCAGGGGGCTCAATCGGCAGGCTTCAACTCACAGACGTTCGGTATCTCGATCATCGGCACCTTCGAGAACGCCGTCACTCCGAATGCCGCCGTTGCGGCAGTGGATTCGGTCATCCAGTGGCAGCTCGCGCTAGACCGCGTGGATCCGCAGGGCGGCACGAGAATGGTGTCAGCGGGGAACGGGAAGTTTCCAGCCGGAACGGTCGTGACGTTACCGAACGTGATGGGTCATCGGGACAACGGTCAGACCGCGTGCCCTGGGGACGCCCTCTATGCGCAGCTCACCCAGTTTCGGAAGGCCCCACCGGCGGAGCCAGGGCCCGCCCGGCCGGTGCCGCCTCCGGATCCTGACCCGCCCTCGCCACCGGCCGAGGATCAGCCGGTTGACTCGCCGCCCCCCGCACCCACGGTGGTGCGCTACGGTGAAGCGAACCGTTACGCGACCTCGTCGACCGTGAGTAGGCAGACCTTCATGCCGGGCGTGGGCGTCGCTTATGTCGCGTCGGGGCACGACTTCGCAGACGCGCTGTCAGGCGCTCCTGTCGCCGTAAAGCGGGACGGACCGCTGTTGCTCACCGAACCAACGCAGGTTCCCGATGCGGTCGCCAGTGAACTGCGTCGGTTGCGGCCACAGTCCATTGTGGTTCTGGGCGGCGTTGGAAGCGTCGATCCTTCCGTCCTCGAGCAACTGCGAGCATTCTCCGGGAAGGTTTCGCGCATCGGTGGGAAGAACCGCTATGAGACGGCAGCTCTGATCAGTCGCGCCAATTTCCAGCGGACGGTCCCGGTCGCCTACGTCGCTTCCGGCTACGACTTCCCGGACGCGCTCGCCGGCGCCCCCGCAGCTGGGCGGCAGGACGGCCCCATGTTGTTGACTGAGCCCGGACGTGTGCCGGAAGCCACGCTGGACGAACTGAGGCGACTCCAGCCGCAGCGCATCGTGGTTCTGGGCGCCCAGGGAACGGTCAGCGACACTGTCGCGCGAACACTAGGAGGCCTGACCACAGCCCCCGTCACGAGACTGGGAGGGAAGAACCGTTACGAGACCTCGGTCACGGTCAGCGCCGACGTGTTTGACCCCGGTTCTCCAACCGCCTACATCGCCTCCGGGCACGACTTCCCCGATGCGCTATCCGGGGCCCCCGCCTCCGCAGCGCAGGGAGGACCGCTGCTCCTCACCGAGCCGACGGTCGTTCCCGACAGTGTTCTGGCGGAGTTGCGCCGGCTACGCCCAGGCCAGATCGTGGTGCTGGGTGGGTCAGGGACCGTATCTCAACGCGTGCTGGAGCAGCTTCAGTCCCTGAGATGGCAGTGACGGCAGCGCTTGTGTTGTGAGCGGCAACGATGCTCGTGGCCATCGACAGAACGGGCACGTCGCGCCGTTAGCCTGACTATCGTCAGCGGAGCATGCGGCCGGACAGCTCGACGAGCTGGTCGAAGAGCGTTTCGAGGTCCTTGGCCTTCTGCTCCGGCGGCTTGAAGCCGTCCTTGTCGAAGTGCGCGTGCAGGAGGAAGGTCACCTGCGCCCGGACGTCGGGCTGCTGGAAGTTGGAGACGATCGACCGCCAGTGCTCGACCGCGCGAACGCCGCCCTCGGCGCCGTAGGAGACGAAGGCGACCGGCTTGCCGAGCCACTCGTTGCCGAGGGAGTCGTAGGCGTTCTTCAG
>JAAYSB010000345.1 GCA_012518475.1 Intrasporangiaceae bacterium
CGACCACGTGCGGGTCGAGCGACTGCTCACGGACCCCGCCGTTGCGGACCTCATCCGGACCACCGCCGGAATCGAGGTCGACGGCCTCGCTGAGGCCCTCGCCCGCACCGCCGACCCCGACCAGGCGGTCCTCGGCATCGTCCGCTTCATGGAGTCCGCAGGTCGGCAGGACCGCCGCGACGACGGTCTGTATGCCGCCGTCACCGACGCCCTCGCCGTTCCCGGCGAGGCGCGCGACCGGGTGCTGGGGATCCTCGGCGCCTCAGCGGCACTGACCGACCACCTCATCGCCCACCCCGAGCACTGGGCCGCTGCCGCCGAGGCCCGGGACCTGCGCGGCCGGGAGCGCCTGGACCTGATGCTCTCGCACATCGAGGGAGCGATCGCCGCCCGCGACGCCGACGGCGAGGCCCCTGACCCGGTCGATGTGCTGCGCATCGCCTACCGCGAGCAGCTCGTCGGCATCGCCGCGCTGGATGTCACGGCCGCGCAGGCGAGTGAGAGGTTCGAGCCCACGTCCGCGGCCCTCGCGGACCTCGCCTCGGCCGCTCTCGAGGCGGCTCTTCGCATCGCCCGCTGGGAGCTCGGCGAGATCGCCGACCAGACACGGCTGGCAGTCATGGCCATGGGCAAGACCGGGGGGCGCGAGCTCAACTACATCTCCGACGTCGACGTCATCTTCGTCGCCGAGCCGGCGGAGCGGGGCGAGGGGGAGGAGTCGGTCGATGAGGCGACGTCGACCTCGGTCGCCGCAGACCTGGCGACCCGGATCATGCGGATCTGCTCGGCGCATACCCCTGCGGGGTCGTTGTGGGAGGTCGACCCGGCGCTGCGTCCGGAGGGCAAGGCCGGTCCGCTCGTGCGCACCGTCGCCTCGCACAAGCAGTACTACGAGCGGTGGGCCAAGACGTGGGAGTTCCAGGCGCTGCTCAAGGCTCGCCCGGTCGCGGGTGACGCGGAGGTGGGACGCGCCTATCTCGACGCGATGTCGCCGATGGTGTGGGAGGCGGCCTCGCGCGAGAACTTCGTCGACGACGTTCAGGCGATGCGACGCCGGGTCGAGCAGCACGTGCCGCGCGCAGAGGCCGACCGCCAGATCAAGCTCGGCCCGGGAGGCCTACGGGACATCGAGTTCTCGGTCCAGCTCCTCCAGCTCGTCCACGGCCGCTCCGACGAGTCGCTCCGGTCCAGGAACACGCTCGAGGCACTTGCGGCCCTGTCGGCCGGGGGCTACGTCGGGCGCGAGGACGCCGACACGCTCGCCGACGCCTACCGTTTCCTCCGCAGTCTGGAGCACCGGATCCAGCTGCACCGGCTGCGGCGGACCCATGTCATGCCGACGTCCGAGAGCGACCTGCAGCGACTCGGGCGGGCACTCGGGTTCTGGAAGCAGTCCGCCGAGGAGATCGTCACCCGGTGGCGGGCCAGTCAGCGTGAGGTGCGGCGGCTGCACGAACGGATCTTCTATCGTCCGCTGCTGTCGGCGGTGGCTCGGCTCTCGCGCGACGAGGCGCGGCTGTCCCCGGATGCTGCGCGAGAACGACTGTCCGCCTTGGGATTCCGTGATCCGCGTGGAGCCCTGCGGCACCTGGAGGCTCTCACCGAGGGGCCGTCCCGGCGGGCCGCGCTCCAGCGCCAGCTGCTCCCGGTCATGCTCGGCTGGTTCGCCGACGAGGCCGATCCCGATGCAGGCCTCCTCGCGTTCCGCAAGATCTCCGACGAGCTCGGCTCGACGCACTGGTACCTCAAGCTCCTCCGTGACGAGGGCTCAGCCGCCGAGCGCCTGGCCCACACTCTCGCCCGGTCCCGGTTCGCCGCCGACCTGCTCGAGCAGGCGCCGGACTGCGTCCAGTTCCTCGGCGCGACGGACGGACTGACCCCGCGGACTCTCGAGGAGCTGCTCAAGCGGATGCGGGCCGCTGCCGGACGGCGCGACAGGGCCGCTGACGCGGTCGCAGCCGCGCGCGTCATCCGACGCTCCGAGCTCTTCCGGGTCGCCGTGGGGGACCTCACCGGGGCGCTGACGCTGGCCGAGGTCGGGTCCGCTCTGACGGACCTCACCGCCGCCCTCATCCAGATCGCCCTCGAGCAGGTGAGCGCCGAGATCGTCGCCGCGTCGGGGGAGGAGCCTCTCACCCGCATGCTCGTCGTCGGGATGGGACGGATCGGTGGCCGCGAGCAGTCCTACGGTTCCGATGCCGACGTGCTCATGGTCCACGACCCCGTCGAGGGCGCCGACCCCCGCGCCGCCCAGGACCAGGCGGTCGAGATCGTCAAGGAGCTCATCAGGGTCCTCGGGCTGCGTGGCCCGGATCCTCCCGTCGAGATCGACACCGACCTGCGTCCGGAGGGCAAGAACGGCTCCATCGTGCGCTCGCTCGAGTCCTATCGCGAGTACTACGAGCGTTGGGCTCAGCCGTGGGAGTTCCACGCGCTCGTGCGGGCACGACCGATCGCCGGGGACGACGGGCTCGGGGAGCGATTCGTCGCCCTCATCGACCCGCTGCGGTGGCGGCCCGAGGGACTCACCCCGGTCCAGCTGCGGGAGATCCGCACCCTCAAGGCCCGCATGGAGGCGGAGCGGCTGCCGCGCGGCGCCGATCGCAAGACCCACCTCAAGCTCGGCCACGGAGGACTCTCCGACGTCGAGTGGGTCGTCCAGCTCGCCCAGCTGCGACACGCGCACGCGCACCCCGGGCTGCGGACGACGTCCACGATGGACGCGCTCCGGGCTGCCGTCGCTGCCGGCCTCATCGACGAGGAGCGGGGCATGGACCTGCAGAGGTCGTGGGAGCTTGCCTCGCGGATCCGCAACGCCGGAGTGCTGTTCCGCAGCCGCGGGGTCGAGGCGGTGCCGACGCAGACCCGTGATGCCGACGGGATCGCCCGGATCCTCGGGCTGCCCGGCGGCTCGGGGGAGATCCTCGCCGACACCTATCGCCGCTATGCCCGGCGTGCCCGGGCCGCCCATGAGGCTCTGTTCTACGACTGACCTCCCCTCCATGACCTCGCAATTGCGAGATTCTGGAGGCGGGAATGCTTGCCGTAGCGGGCGCGACCGGCGCCATCGGTGTTCCCCCTGTCAGGACAGCCGTGAGCGGGCGGCAGTCGACGCGGCGGGCGGGTCGGGGCTTCGTGAGTTGCGGTCGCTGTCCGAGACAGCCCGACCGGCGCCCGGCGCCGCTTCGTAGACTTCGGTGCATGATGCCCGTGCTCGACCTCCGCGGCCGCAGCCTCACGCTGCGGGACCTTCGCTCGGCCCTGCCGCGCGCCGAGTTCGACGTCGAGGCTGCGCTGCACCAGGTTCGCCCGATCTGCGACGACGTGCGGGACCGGGGTGCCGAGGCGCTGTATGCGGCGGCCGAGCGGTTCGACGGTGTGCGTCCGGAGGCACTGCGGGTCCCGGCGCCGGTCATCGACGCAGCCCTCCAGGGACTCGATCCGGGCGTTCGCGAGGCTCTCGAGGAGTCGATCCGTCGGGCGCGGCTCGTCCACGCCGACCAGCGTCGGACGGCCACGACGACCGAGGTCAGCCCTGGCGGACGCGTCACGGAGCGGTGGGTCCCGGTCGACCGGGTCGGTCTCTATGTCCCGGGCGGACTGGCCGTCTACCCGAGCAGCGTCGTCATGAACGTCGTTCCCGCGCAGATCGCCGAGGTCGGCAGCATCGCCGTGGCCTCACCCCCGCAGCGGGAGCACCGCGGCTGGCCGCACCCGACGATCCTCGCCGCCTGCGCCCTTCTCGGAGTCGAGGAGGTGTATGCGATGGGCGGCGCCCAGGCGATTGCCGGCTTCGCCTACGGATTCACCGACGGGGACGCCGACTGTGAGCCGGTCTCCCTCGTCACCGGACCTGGCAACATCTATGTCGCCGCCGCCAAGCGCCTGCTCAAGGGCCTCATCGGCATCGACGCCGAGGCCGGTCCGACCGAGATCGCGATCCTCGCCGACGACAGCGCCGACGCCGAGCACGTCGCCGCCGATCTCATCAGCCAGGCCGAGCACGACCCGCTCGCCGCCTCGGTCCTCGTGACCGACAGCGCCGGCCTCGCCGAGACCGTTGCCGAGGCTCTCGAGCGCCGAGTCGCACAGACCAAGCACCACGAGCGGGTCTCCACCGCCCTGACCGGACAGCAGTCCGGCGTCGTCCTCGTCGACGACCTCGAGGCGGGCCTCGACGTCGTCAACGCCTACGCCGCCGAGCACCTCGAGATCCACACGCGCGACGCTGCAGAGGTTGCCGGACGGGTCCGCAACGCCGGCGCCGTCTTCGTCGGCACCTGGGCCCCGGTCAGCCTCGGCGACTACTGCGCCGGCTCGAATCACGTTCTCCCCACCGGCGGCTGCGCCTGCCACAGCAGCGGGCTGTCCGTCCAGTCGTTCCTCCGTGGCATTCACGTCGTCGAGTACGACAAGGCTGCCCTGCGCGAGGTCGGACAGCACGTCGTCACCCTGGCCCGGGCCGAGGACCTGCCCGGCCACGGAGACGCCGTCATCGCCAGACTGCCCGAGCTGGGCTGAGCACCGGGAGGATTCGTCATGGAGTGGAAACGTTCGCTCAGCCCCGCCCAGCTGCAGGAGCACATCAACGCCTGGCCGACGTTCGCCGCGCAGAAGATCACCCTCGAGGAGATCGCCGACGACTGGACCCGGGCGCTCGTGCGGCTCGACCTCACACCGGAGAACGCGAACTTCTTCGGCACCCAGTTCGGCGGCTCGTTGTTCACGATGATCGACCCGTTCGTCGTCATCCTCGCGGCCCAGCAGCTCGGCCCGGACTATGCGGTGTGGGACGTCTCCGTCGAGATCGACTTCGTCCGGGTCGGGACCGGACCGGTCACGGCGGAGGTGCTCATGCCCCCGGAGGTCGTCGCGGAGATGAAGTCCGCCGCCGACACCGGCGAGAAGGTGCTCCGCTGGTTCGAGGTCGACCTCGTCATGGACGACGGCTCGGTCGTCGCCCGGCAGCGCCGTCAGCTCTATGTGCGTCGCCAGCGCGCGGAGGCGACATCATGACCGCGCCGTCGTCGCCGGCCGAGGAGATCGACGCACTGCTCAGACCCGACCTGCGTGGCCAGTCACCATACGGCGCACCGCAGCTCGACGTCCCCGTCGCGCTCAACACCAACGAGAACTCCTACCCCGTGCCCGCAGAGGTGGTCGAGACGATCACCTCAGCGGTGCGCAGCGCCGCTGCCGGACTCAACCGCTATCCCGACCGCGAGTTCACGGACCTGCGGGAGGCGCTGGCCGCATACCTCTCGGCGTCCGGGACGACGATCGAGACGAGCCAGGTGTGGGCCGGCAACGGGAGCAACGAGGTGCTGCTGCACCTGCTCCAGGCGTTCGGCGGACCGGGGCGGACGGCGCTCGGGTTCACCCCCGCATACTCGATGCACCCCATCATCACGCGAACGACCGGAACGACCTGGGTCGACGGTATGCGCGGCGTCCCCGGTGCCGGCCGGTTCGACCTGGACGTCGAGTCGGCGGTGCGACAGGTGCGCGAGCACTCACCACATGTCGTCTTCCTGTGCTCCCCGAACAACCCGACGGGCACGGCGCTCGGGCTCGATGTCGTCTCCGCCGTCTATGACGCCGCACCCCAGGCGCTTGTCGTCGTCGACGAGGCGTATGCCGAGTTCGCCCGTCCGGGAACGCCGTCCGCGCTGACGCTGCTGGCCGGTCGACCGCGCCTTGTCGTGACCAGGACGATGAGCAAGGCCTTCGCGCTCGCGGGTGCCCGGCTCGGGTACCTGGCGGCTGATGAGGCCGTCAATGATGCGCTCCGCCTCGTGCGGATGCCGTATCACCTCGGGACGCAGACGCAGGTGGTCGCGCTCGGGGCACTCGCGCATACCGATCTCATGCTCGCGACGGTCGGGGTCATCAAGGAGCAGCGGGACCGGATCGTGGCCGAGCTGCCGCGGCTGGGCC
>JAAYSB010000346.1 GCA_012518475.1 Intrasporangiaceae bacterium
CCGCACCACTGCTCTCGCCACGGTTGCCGAGCAGGCTCACCGGGCCGGTCGGACCGTCTGCGCCGTCACCGATCCCACGGAGGACCTGTACGAGCTCACCGCGGGCACGGCGGAACGGATCGGCTGGGGCGACGCCGAGAGCCTCATCGAGCTGCGCCGGGCGCACCCGGACCTCGTGGTCGTCGCCGACGACGTCGGGCGCCACCTCGACTCCCCGTGCGTTCCGGTCCTCGAGCAGATCGCGGACCTGGTCGAGCGGGACGGCGGGCTCATCACCGTTGCGGGTGAGTCGGCCGGCATCGGGCTGCGCACCCGCGGGGTGGGCTCAGCAGTCGCCCGAGGACGGACGTCGATCGTCCTCGGCCGACCGACGACCGTCGACGGCGACCTCGTCGGCGCGCGACTTCCCCGCACCCGAGACGCCGTGCCCGGTCGCGGGTGGCTCATCGCCGACCGAGAGGTCACACCGGTCCAGATCGCGATGACAGGTGTCATGTCGAGGTCGTGACAGACGACGCTTCTGCTGAGCGACGGTTCGGCACATTGTGGAGCCATGAACACACCCATGATCCAGCTGCGTCAGGTCACCAAGACCTTCCGACGCCTCCGCGACACGGTCACCGCGGTCGACGGCATCAACCTCGACATCGCCCCGGGAGAGGTTCTCGCCCTGCTCGGCCCGAACGGTGCCGGCAAGACGACGACGATCGACATGATCCTCGGCCTGACCGAGCCGAACTCCGGGACGATCACCGTCCTCGGCCGCCCACCCCGCCAGGCCGTTCTCGACGGCAAGGTCTCGGCGGTGCTCCAGACCGGCGGTCTGCTCGCGGACCTCACCGTTGCGGAGACGATGCGTCTCATCGCCTCGACGTTCACCGACCACGTGCCCGTCGAGGACGCGATGTCCCGCGCCGGGATCACTCACCTCGCCCGCCGCCGCGTCTCCAAGTGCAGCGGCGGTGAGCAGCAGCGGCTCCGGTTCGCCCTGGCCCTCCTGCCCGAGCCTGAGCTGCTTATCCTCGACGAGCCGACCGCCGGAATGGATGTGACGACGCGCCGCGAGTTCTGGGCGGCCATGCACGAGGAGGCCGGTCGCGGCAAGACGATCATCTTCGCCACGCACTACCTCGAGGAGGCGAGTGAGTTCGCCGACCGCATCGTCATGATGTCCGGTGGTCGGATCGTCGCTGACGGCCCGACCGACGAGATCCGCTCCGCCGCAGCCGGCCGCACAGTCCTCGCAGACCTCCCCACCGACACCGCGTCGGTATGCCTCGCGCAGCTCCGTGACCACCCGGCAGTGACCTCCGCCGAGCAGGTCAACGACGGAACCGGTTCGGACATGGTGCGGGTCCGGGTGGCCGGCACCGACAGCGACGCAGTCGCCCGACTGCTCCTCACCGAGATGGACGCGAGGGACCTGGAGATCTCGGCCGGCAGCCTCGACGACGCCTTCATCAACCTCACGAGCACCTCCGGTGAGGGACGCGCGGGCGAGAGCGCGCATACCCCATCGTCAACCGAGCCGACCACGGAAGGAACCTCCCGATGAACGCCACCTACGTCGGACTCGAGATCAAGCGGATCTTCCGCGACCCGGTCTCGCTGTTCTTCACCGCCGGACTGCCGGTCTTCTTCTATCTGATCTTCGGCGCCTCGATGTCGTGGGGTGATCAGTCGGTCGGCAACGGCAACGTCGCGATGATGATCATGGCGTCCATGGCGGCCTACGGAGCCGTCTCCGCCGCCGTCGGTCTCGGCGGCATGGCGGCCGTCGAGCGGATGCAGGGGTGGGGCCGCCAGCTGGGCCTGACCCCCTTGACCGACGGTCGCTATGTCGCCGTCAAGGTCGCTGTCGCTGTGCTCATCACGATGATCCCGATCGTTCTGGTCTATGTCGCGGGCTCCCTCACGGGCGCCTCCGGGACGGCTGCCGCCTGGGTCCTCAGCGCCGTCATCCTCGTCATCGGGTCGGCGATCTTCGCCCTGTACGGCCTGATCTTCGGACTCGCGTTCCGCAGCGAGGCGGCCGTGAGCGCAGCGGGTGGCTCGGTCGTGATCTTCGGCTTCCTCGGCAATGTCTTCTTCCCACTGTCCGGCACCCTGCTGTCGATCGCGAAGTTCACTCCGCTGTACGGCCTCAACGCCCTTGCGCGGTACCCGATCAGCGAGGGTCAGCTCATCGACGGCACCTCCGGTCACCTCATCCACGAGCCGCTGTGGATCCCGCTCGCTAATGTGGGCGGGTGGCTCCTCATCCTGGCGGTGATCGCGACGCTGCTCGTGCGACGGAGCCGAGGGCGTCAGTGAGCACCGCTACTCCAGCGATCGGCAGTCGCGCGAGCAACCCGTGGGCCCGGTGGGGCTGGCTGATGTGGGTCGTCTGGCTGCTCTTCCTCGTCTTCCCCGCCGTCAGCGCATTCCAGGCCGATCGGCCGCTCGCGCTCCGGGTGCTCGGGGTCGGGGTGGTCGTGGTCTTCGGCGCGGTCTACATCATCGGCGCCTGGCGCGTCATGGAGAGCGGGGACTTCAGCAGCCGCACCGTCGGAGGCTTCTTCGTGGCACTGCTCGCGATCACGACTGCCGGCGGCGTGCTGCTCGGTCTCGACGCGCTCGCTTTCGGTCCCTTCCTCGCCTCCTTCGCCGCGTTCAGTCTCCCGGCACCCTGGCACTGGGTGTCCGGAGCGGTGGTGGTCCTGGGCGGGGTGGCGGTCATCCTTGCGGCTGACGCCTTTGCCGCCTGGGGCGGCTTCCTCGTCATCCTCGTCTCGGTCACGGTCGGCGTGAATGTCGTCCGTTTCCTCATCGACCAGTCCTATGACTACGACGACGTGCAGCAGGGGCTGGTCCTCGCCCAAGAACGTGAGCGGGTGGCCCGCGACGTCCATGACGTGCTGGGCCACAGCCTCACCGTGCTCAGCGTCAAGGCGGGACTGGCGGAGCGGCTCATCGACGTCGATCGGGAGCGGGCCCGGGCAGAGATCGCCGAGATCGGCCGGATCGCGCGGGAGTCGCTCGGTGAGGTGCGGGCAACGGTGGGCGGACTGCGGGCTGCCGGTCTCGCCGGGGAGCTTGCCGAGGCGCGAGCGGCCCTGAGCAGCGCCGGGATCGAGGTCCACGTCGACGGCGTGCCGGCCGACGTCGATCCCTCCCACCGCACGGTGCTCGGTTGGGCGCTGCGAGAGGCGGTGACCAACGTCGTGCGGCACTCGCGCGCCGCGCGCTGTCGGATCGGGCTCGTCGCCCATGCGCTCACCGTGGACGATGACGGAGTGGGAGTGGCCGGGCAACGCCGGGGGCATGGTCTGCGCGGCCTCGAGGAGCGGGTCACCGAGACCGGCGCGACGTTCACCCTCGAGGTCGGCCCGGGTGGTCAGGGGACCCGCCTGAGGGTGTCATGGCCGACGTGATCCGGCTCCTCATCGCCGACGACCAGGCCCTGATCCGGGACGCCTTCGCGACCCTGCTCGGGCTCGAGTCGGACTTCGAGGTCGTCGCGCAGGTTGCCGGCGGTGACGCCGTGCTGGCCGCCGCGCGCGAGCACCGCCCCGACGTCTGTCTGCTCGACATCGAGATGCCCGGGCTGGACGGCATCGAGGCCTGCCGCGCCCTCACCGACGCCGGGCTGGGGGCCCGCGTGCTCATCGTCACAACCTTCGGCCGCCCGGGTTATCTTCGCCGGGCACTCGAGGCGGGCGCGAGCGGCTTCATCGTCAAGGACACCCCGGCAGCGCAGCTCATCGACGCGGTCCGCCGAGTGCACAGGGGCCTGCGGGTCATCGACCCAGACCTCGCCTCCGAGTCCCTCCTCGACGGCGCGAACCCACTGACCTCCCGGGAGCAGGAGCTCCTTCGCCTGTCGTTGCGCGGCACGGCTGTCGCGGCGATGGCTGCCGAGCTGCACCTGTCACCGCGCACCGTCCGCAACCAGCTCTCCGCAGCCATCCAGAAGACGGGAGCCGGCGGGCGGGTCGAGGCCGCCCGGGTCGCTCAGGACCGCGGCTGGCTCTGAGCAGGTGCTGCTCCTGCTGCTCGCCTGCACTCAGCTCGCCTGCTCGCCGGCTCGCCTGCTGCTGGGATCAGGCCTGCTTGGGTCGGCCCTGCCAGCCGATATAGACGGCACTGACGGCGAGGACGCCGATGATGAGGGCGAAGATGTACTGCTCGGCCTGGAACAGGCTCCACGTCGTCGGCAGGAGCAGGGCACCGATGACGAGGGTGAGTGTCGTGGTCCACGGGTCGCCGCCCAGCCAGGCCCGGGTCATCGCGGCGCCGGCGGCGGCGAAGACGAGGAACAGCATCATCGACATGATGACCCGCACCGGGCTGTCACTGGCCCCGATGCTCAGCTCATAGAGATAGAACCCGGCCAGGCCGAGGAGCCCGACCGTCATCGCCCCGGTGACCAGAGCACCCCACGGCCGGGCCCAGGAGGCGATCACTTCATCGGGCCGGTGCGGAGCCCCCTCGTCGGGGGCGGTGGGGTCCACGCTCGGGTCGTTCGTCACGAGGTCCTAGCGTAGTGCCGAGGGGCTCAGAGCCGACGGCGGGCGGAACGCTCTGGTGGGCAAGAGGGAACTTCCGGGGTAAACTTGGCGTTTTCCTCTGGTCAGAGACCGAACATGAGCATTACGATGGCAGGGATCGTCATGCGGTTCTGATTCCGCATGTCCCCAGACCCGATTCCTGCGGCGCAGTGTGGCGCCAGGGTCGGCGCCATCGCCGACTCCCTGTTCCCTGCCCTCATGCGTTCGACCGAGAACCACCCACAGAAGGAGCCTGATCTTCATGGACTGGCGCGACCGCGCTGCTTGCCTCGAGGAAGACCCCGAGCTGTTCTTCCCGATCGGCAACACCGGCCCGGCCATCCTCCAGATCGAAGAGGCCAAGGTTGTCTGCCGGCGGTGTGAGGTCATCGACACGTGCCTGAAGTGGGCGCTGGAGACCGGCCAGGACGCCGGCGTCTGGGGTGGCCTCTCCGAGGACGAGCGACGCGCGCTCAAGCGGCGCAACGCCCGCGCCCGCCGCGCCGGCTGACCGTCCCTATCCCGTCGACCGTCCCCATCGGCGTATGGGTAGCCGGTGGTTCACCGCGTGCTGAAGCACCGCATACCCATCTGCCGAGGCGAACCCAGGTCAGCGGTCCCGGTCGATCCGGCGCAGCCGGGCATTGAAGGTGACGATCGTCCCGGACGGCTCCCGGTTCGCCCACCTGATCGTGCCGCGGAGGTCCCCCACCAGTGAGGTCACGATCCGGGTTCCGAGGCCTGCCAGCCCGGGACGGAATCCCGTCGGCAGACCTGCCCCGTCGTCGGTGATCGTCACGACGATGATGTCGTCACCGTCCTCGACGCGTCGCTCGGCCCGGACCTCGATGAGGCCGTCCCGGTCGGCGAGGCCGTGCTCGGCGGCATTCTGCACGAGCTCGGAGATGACCATCGCCATCGAGGTCGCGTCCTCGGCACGCATCCGCCCGAAGCTGCCGATGACAGTGCTGTGAACCTGGTGCTCGCTCGTCGCCACCTCGACAACCGCCTGCAGCCCGCGCACCGCGATCTCGTCGAAGTCGACCGTCTCGTCGAAGCCCTGGCTCAGGGTCTCGTGGACGAGCGCAATCGTCCCGACCCGTCGGACCGCCTCCTCCAGTGCGGTCTTGGCCTGTCCGTCCGGGAGCCGTCGGCCCTGGAGTCGCAGCAGCGCCGCGACCGTCTGGAGATTGTTCTTGACCCGGTGGTGGATCTCGCGAATCGTCGCGTCCTTGGTGAGCAGCTCCCGCTCGCGGCGGCGCAGCTCGGTGACGTCGCGCGACAGGATGAGCGCCCCGACGCGCTGGCGGCGCTCCATGATGGGAACGGCCCGGAGTGTGATCGTCGCGCTGCGTGAGCTGAGCTCGGTGCGCCACGCTGCCCGTCCGGTGAGAACGAGGGCCAGGGACTCATCGACGGGCGACTCGCTGCGGCTGAGCACCTCGGCAACGATCGTCGCGAGCACCGTGCCGATGACGGCGCCCTTGTGACCGAGCCGGTGGATCGAGGAGATCGCGTTCGGGCTGGCATAGAGCACGAGACCGTCGGCATCGAGCCGGATGACGCCGTCGCCGACCCGGGGCGCCCCGCGTGGCCCGCTGCTGGGAGCGGCCATGGTCGGGAACGCTCCCTCGGCGACCATCCGCACGAGCGCGTCACCGATGGAGACGTAGGTCAGCTCGAGTCGGGTCGGCGTGCGACCGCCCAGATTGGTATGCCGGGAGACGACCGCGATCGGCCTACCTGCCCGGGACACCGGGAAGGCCTCGTCCCGCACGCGCACCTCGTCGTGATGGTGCACCTGCGGGGACCGAACCACTCCCTGGTTCTCGAACGCGTCCTCGATGAGCGTCCGCAGGTGTGGTGGGGCCGCCCGCGTGACGACGTCGTCGTAGAACGCCATCTGACCGGTGTTCGGGCGTACGTGCGAGACGGCGACCCACTCCCCGACCTGGATAGAGTCGATGGGTCCACCGGTCAGAACGGGCGCGCTCGGGTCCTCCGGAGCGGTCCGGCGCACCCAGAGGACGAGGTCGGCGAAGGACAGGTCGGAGATGAGCTGCCAGTCACCGACAAGCAGGTGCAGCCACTCCCGGTCCGGCGCGTCAAGCCGGGTCGAGGCGCGCAGCAGGTCGTTGAGGGTGGCCACAAGGCGTCAGCCTAGTGCCGCTCGCTCGACGATGAACCGGCCGCTCAGGTCGTGGCGGCCCCGGAGCGGAGCACTGACCGCAGAGTGCGCAAGGCCACGGACAGGGCCGCGATATTCGGTGACTCCATCCGCTCGATCTGCGTCAGCGAGGACCGGGCCCGCTGGAGGGTGTCGTGGTTGCGTTCGGCCCAGGCCTCGAACGCGGCGTCCGGGTCGGTGATGTCACCGTCCGGGGCCACTGCGATGACGGCCTCGGTCAGTGCCTCGAGCACGCCATAGAGATCGTCGCGGAGCGCGCCGCGGGCCAGGCCGTCCCACTGGTCCTCGCGGGGCAGATAGGACACCTTGCCCAGCATGACGTCGATCCCGAACCGCTCGGACAGGACGAAGTACAACGGTCCGATGAGGGCCGGGTCCTGACCCGTTGAGGAGGCCACGTCGACGATGTCGAGGAGTGAGAACTGGTCCAGCCCGGAGGCCGAGCGGACAGCCAGCTGCTCCGGGGTGCCCGATGCGGTGAGCGCGGAGACCCGCTTCTGCAGGCGCTTGAGCTCGGTGCCCCGCAGCCAGGTCGCGACCTGCGGTCCGAGCTCGTCGATGACGGGGCGATAGCGGCCGACCTCGGCCTCGATGTCGAGGTGTGCCGGCCGGGCGGTGATGAACCACCGGACAGCGCGGTCGAGCAGCCGACGGAACTCGAGATAGAGGTCGGACTGCACCTTGGTCGAGACCTCGTTGTCGAGCTCCTCGACATCGCCGACGAAGCCGACGAGGTCGAAGATCTCGCGGGCCACGACGAAAGCTCGGGCGACCTGCTCCGGGCCGGCGCCGGTCTCCTCCATCGCGCGGAAGGCGAACGTGATGCCCCCGCGGTTGACGATCGAGTTGGCAACCGAGTTGACGATGATCTCGCGGCGCAGCGGGTGCTCCTCGAGCCGGTCGCCGTAGCGCCTGCGGATCGCCGGCGGGAAGTAGTCGGCGAGGTAGCGCTGCAGGAAGGGGTCCTCCGGCAGCGAGGTCGGCATGAGGTCGTGCTTGAGCGCGAGCTTGGCATAGGCGACGAGGACCGCGAACTCCGGGGACTTCAGCCCCAGGCCCTCGGCATCGCGCTGAGCGATCTGCTGCTCGTCCGGCAGGAACTCCAGGGCACGGTCGAGGTCCCCGCGGCGCTCGAGCGAGTGGATGAGCCGCTCGTGGACGCTGAGCATCGAGTGCTCCTGGGCGCGGGCGTTGCCGAGGAGGACGTTCTGCTCGTAGTTGGTGCGCAGCACCATCGTGGCGACGTCGTCGGTCATCGAGGCGAGGAGCTCGTTGCGCTGCTTCATCGTCAGGTCCCCGGAGCGGACCACCTCGCCGAGGAGGATCTTGATGTTCACCTCGTGGTCGGAGGTGTCGACGCCGGCCGAGTTGTCGATCGCGTCGGTGTTGACGCGGATCCCGTGCAGGGCAGCCTCGATCCGGCCGAGCTGGGACATGCCCAGGTTGCCGCCCTCTCCGACGACCTGGACCCGCAGCTCGTGGCCATTGACGCGGATCGCGTCGTTGGCGCGGTCGCCGATGTCGTTGTCGGTCTCGGTGGCAGCCTTGACATAGGTGCCGATGCCGCCGTTCCAGAGCAGGTCCACCGGCGCCGTGAGGATCGCCCGCATCAGCTCGTTCGGGGTGAGCGAGGTGGTGTCTGCCGGCAGCGCGAGCAGCTCTCGGACCTGGTCGGTGATCGGCACCGACTTCACTGTGCGGGCATGGACCCCGCCGCCCTCACTGATGAGCGAGTCGTCGTAGTCCTCCCACGACGATCGGGGCTGCTCGAACAGACGCTTGCGCTCCTCGAAGGACGCCGCGGCGTCGGGGTCGGGATCGAGGAAGATGTGCCGATGGTCGAAGGCGGCGACCAACCGGATGTGCTCGGACAGGAGCATGCCGTTGCCGAAGACGTCACCGCTCATGTCGCCGATACCGACGACCGTGAACTCCTCCTTCTGCGTGTTGAGCCCCAGCTCGCGGAAGTGTCGCTTGACGGACTCCCACGCGCCCCGGGCGGTGATGCCCATGCCCTTGTGGTCGTAGCCGGCCGATCCGCCGGAGGCGAAGGCATCGTCGAGCCAGAAGCCGTAGGCCTGGGACACCGAGTTCGCGATGTCACTGAAGCTCGCCGTGCCCTTGTCGGCTGCGACCACGAGGTAGGGGTCCTCGTCGTCGTGCCGCACGACGTCCTTGGGCGGGATGATCTCGCCCTCGAGCCGGTTGTCGGTGACGTCGAGAAGACCAGAGATGAAGATCTTGTATGCCTCGATCCCCTCGGCCATCCACGCGTCCCGGTCCTGGGCCGGGTCGGGGAGCTGCTTGGCGACGAAGCCGCCCTTGGAACCGCTCGGCACGATGACGGCGTTCTTGACCATCTGCGCCTTGACCAGGCCGAGCACCTCGGTGCGGTAGTCCTCACGTCGGTCGGACCACCGGAGTCCGCCACGGGCCACCGGCCCGAAGCGCAGGTGCACGCCCTCGACACGAGGGCTGTAGACATAGATCTCGTACATCGGCTTCGGCGCCGGCATGTCCGGCACCTTGCCTGGCTCGAGCTTGAGACTGATGTAGCTCTTGTAGGCCGAGTCGCCCTGGGCGTCGGCCCCGGAGCCGGAATCCGGTGCCTTCTGGAAGTAGTTCGTTCGCAGCGTGGCCGTGATGACGCCGAGGAATGCCCGAATGATCCGGTCGTGGTCGAGCGAGCTCACGTCGTCGAGAGCATCGAGAATCTGCTGCTCCACCTTCTTGGCAGCAGCATTCCGCTCAGCCGTGACATCGCCACGCAGCTCCTCGCGATCCTGCTCGTGCTCATCGTCGTGCTCACCCTGCTCGGACTGAGCCGCAGGGAAGCGCTCCGGGCCGAACCGCGTCTCGAACAGCTCGACGAGCAGTCTCGCGAGGGCATGGTTGTGCAGGAGCGCCGACTCGAGATAGCTCTGGCTGAAAGCGGTGCGCGCCTGACGGAGGTACTTGCCGACGGCGCGCAGGATCGCCACCTGCCGCCAGGTGAGGCCGGCGCCGAGGACGAGGGCGTTGAAGCCGTCGGACTCGGCGGAGCCGTCCCAGATGGCTCCGACGGCCTCCTGGAACAGCTCGCGCACCCGCTCGCGGCTGCCGCGTGTCCACAGCGATGCGTCGGGGACGCGCAGGCCGAGGTCGTAGATGTGGGCGCGGACCCCGTCGCCGCGGGTGATGTCGTAGGGCCGCTCGTCGACGACCTCGACCCCCATGTCGGTGAACATCGGCAGGACGTCGGTCAGAGAGACAGGCCGGCGACGGAAGAGCTTGAAGCGGCGCTCATCCTCAGGGGCTCCGGGCGACTGGAACAGGGCCCGGCCGGTCGCGTCCTCCTGGGTGAGCGCCTCGAGGTGGCGCATGTCCGCGATGGCCATCCGCGGGGGGAAGTCCTCCTGGTACGCGGCGGGGAAGCTGCGGCCGTACAGGCCCATCATGCGGGCGGCGCCCTCCTCCCCGATCTCGCTGCGCATGGAGTCGGCGAGGTCCTCCTCCCAGGTGCGGGTCGCATTGAGCAACTGGTGCTCGACGGCATCGACGTCGACATCCGGGATCTCGGCACCCCGCGGCATGCGCACGACGAAGTGCAGGCGGGCGAGTGTCGACTCGCCGACTCGGGTGGTGTAGTCGACGTGGGCGCCGCTGAAGGCCTCCCGCAGGATCCGCTCCATCCGCAGCCGCACCGCTGTGTTGTAGCGGTCGCGCGGGATGTAGACCAGGCAGGAGACGAATCTGCCGAAGTCGTCCTTGCGGAGGAACAACCGGGTGCCGCGGCGCTCCTGGAGGTGGACGACTGCGACGGTCGTGTCGAGCAGGTGCTGGACGTCGGACTGGAACAGCTCATCGCGCGGATAGGTCTCGAGGATGCCGAGCATCTCCTTGCCCGAGTGGGAGTCGAGGGTGAAACCGGAGGCCTGGATCACCTCTTGAACCTTGTCCCGCACCAAGGGAATTCGCATGACCGACTCGGTGTATGCGGTGGACGCGAACAGGCCGATGAAGCGCAGCTCGCCGACGACCTCCCCCTCGTCGTCGAAGGTGCGGACCGAGACATAGTCCATCGGTACGGGACGGTGCACGGATGAGCGCGCGTTCGCCTTGGTGATGATGAGCAGCTCCTTGCGGCGGGCGACGTCGGTCGCCTGCGGCGACAGCGCCACAGAGAGAAGATCGTGCGGAGGGTCGGAGCGGAGCAGCCCGAGACCGGTGCCGATCTGGGTGTGCACGAGGTCGCCCTCCCCCTTGCCCCGGCGTTCGAGCCGGTACTCACGGAAGCCGAGGAAGGTGAAGTGGTTGTCGGCGAGCCACTCGAGGAACGTCACAGCAAGCGCGACCTCGTCGGGGTTGATGCCGACGGGTTGCTCGGTCTTGAGTGCTTCCGCGATGTCCCAGCACCGCCGGGTCATCTTGCTCCAGTCCTCGACGGCGACCCGCACGTCGGACAGAACGGACGTCAGCCGCGCCGCGATCCGGTCCCGCTCCTCGGCGGAGCCGGTGCGGTCGATCTCGATGTGCATCCACGACTCACGACGCTCGCCGTAGTGCTCCGACGAGGAACCCGCACTGACCTGGTCGGCGTCGAGCACCTCCTGGAGGTGGCCGGAGGCGTCTCTGCGGACGACGAGCTGCGGGTGCAGCAGGAGGAAGATGCTCTTGTCATGGTCGGCCAGCGCGGCGATGACCGAGTCGACGATGAAGGGCATGTCGTCGGTGACGACCTGGACGACGGTGTGTCCGCTGGCCCAGCCGTGCTCGTCCATATCGGGGTTGAACACGTGCACGGCCGCGGTCCCCTCGGGACGCTCGGTCGCGAGCGAGCGGTGACTCAGGGCAGCGCCGAGCAGGTCCTCCGCCTGCCGTGCCAACAGGTCCTCGGTGGCCGTGTGCCGGTGATAGCGCTCCAGGAAGGGCAGCAGGGTCCTGCCGCCGTCCTCTCTCTCGCTACCGCTCCCACTGCCGGCAGCGCGTCTGCCCATCTCTGCAGCTGTCTCGAGCAGGGTCCGTCGGGTCGTGGCGAGCGTGTCACTGGTGGAACCCATCACCTGGGGACTCATTCTGCGGCATCCTTGCGACGAGGTGAGCACGGCGGGCCTCATTACCCACCGTCCGCCACCTTATCCACTGTGCAGCGGTTCGGTCGGCGCGTCGCGCACTCGCTCCTGTGGATAACCGCCGAGAGGCTCGGTCGGGCGCATCTAGAGTGGCGGATGTGACTGAGCCGACGACCTCCGACCGTGACCGCGGGGCGACCATGCGCGTTGCGCCGGCCCCGGCCACACCCGCACCAGTCGTGGGACCGAGAGCGTCCGGTGAGCCCTTTGCAGCGCTGCGCGTCCTCGAGCAGGCGCTGGGCTCCGCCTGCGAGGACCTCTTCGCGGCTGCGCCGTTCCCAGGCGACCAGGCCACCGGGCATGACGTCAACCGCCAGGTCGATGAGCTCGTCGACGCCCTGCGCGCGCTCCAGGCCGAGGTCGACGACCTCGCCCGGGCGATGGCCGTGGCCCGGAGCCGGCGGGAGGGGAGAAGCTGATGGTCTGGAGTATCCCGGAACCGTCGCCGGCCGCCCCGGTTCTCGGCGATCCCGCCTCCCTCTCGGCGCTCGCTCTCGCGCTGCGCCATGGCGCCGCACAGATCGAGCAGGCTGTCGTGGATCTCGACCCGTCCTCCGTTGCCTCGCGCCGTCACGCAACCCGGGTCCGGGCGGTGGCACGCGAAGCCTCGGCGCTGACCGGCTCGATGTCGCGCTCGGCGAACCTCCTTGCCGATCACGCCGGCGAGCTCGCCGACGCGGTCGGACTCGCCGCCCGGGTCGTCGACCGGGCACGGTCTGCCGGCCTCGTCGTCGACGGGCCGACCATCCACCCGGCGTCCGGGGTCCGCGGGGTGGTCGACGCCGAGGCCGAGAGCAGCCGGGCCGAGACGATGCGCCGGCTCCAGCAGGTGCTCAGCGCGATCCTCCTCGATCTCGATACCGCGCGACGTCGGCTACGCGATGACCTCGCGACCGAGCGCCGGGCTGTGCGCAACCGCTAGCCTGGCGCGGTGAAGGTGACCCAGACTGCGCACTACGACCTGCCCCCCGAGGACGTCCTCGCGATCATCGCGGACGAGGCGTTCCAGGAGGAGAAGTGCCGACGCACATACGCCCGCGAGTACGAGGCTTCCGTGAACGAGTCCGGCAGCCGGACCCTGATCAAGACGCAGCGCGCGATGCCCACCGACAACCTGCCCGACATCGCCCGGGGATTCGTCGGTGACCGGTTCACGATCCACGAGACGCACGCGTGGTCCGGCCCCGACGCGCAGGGCCGCTATGTCGCCGATATCAAGGTGCACGTCCAGGGAGCCCCGATGACCGGCTCCGGTCGGCGCACGTTGACACCGAACTCCGGCGGCACCCGCGACGACATCCAGATCTCGATCTCGGCCTCGATCCCGCTCATCGGTCGACGGATCGAGCAGATGTCCGCACCGATGGTCTCGGCGGCGGCCGAGATCGAGACCGAGCTCATCGTCGAGCGCACCTCGGACTGACCGAGCTGCTGCGGCGTGGGCCGCGAACCGCGGCCGTCCCAGATCCTGCGGCGATACTGCGCCGCAGGATCCCCGACCACCGCGTCTCGGCAACGCCCCGCGGCTCGCGCTGAGCCCGCCCCAGCCACCCGTGTGCCAACGGGGCCACCTGCCAGGCCTCCGGCACTCCAGGAGATGTCAGCCCATGTGCGGGTAGGAGTGCACGGTCGGGGGCACGAAGTTCTCCTTGATCGAGCGCGGACTCGTCCACCGGAGGAGGTTCTGGGCTGACCCGGCCTTGTCGTTCGTCCCGGAGGCCCGCCCGCCCCCGAACGGCTGCTGCCCGACGACCGCACCGGTCGGCTTGTCGTTGATGTAGAAGTTGCCGGCGGCGAAGCGCAGGGTCTCGGTCGCCTGAGCGACGGCCGCCCG
>JAAYSB010000347.1 GCA_012518475.1 Intrasporangiaceae bacterium
CATGGCACCCGCCGCCGATCGGTATGCCGGGGGAGCGGTGACCATCCTCCTCGCCGCCGCCCGCGCCGGCTCCGAGGCGGTGCACGCAGGCTCGGTCGGGTCCGGACCCAACGGCGATCTCATCCGCACGACCTTGCAGGCCGAGGGAGTCGTCGTCTCCAGCCCGCCCGTCCTCGATCTCGACACCGGCATCTGCCTCGTCCTCGTCGAGCCCTCCGCCGAGCGCACCTTCGTCACGACCCTCGGCGCCGAGCGGCACGTCACGGTCGAGACCCTGGCCACCGCCGCGCCAGGTATCGGTGACGTCGTCTGCGTCAGCGGCTACAGCCTCATCGAGCCGACCGTGAGCGGACTGCTCCCGTGGCTCGAGTGGCTCGGCAGTCCGACCGTCGGGAGCACCGAGGTCGTCCTCGACCCCGGCGCGATCTTCGCCGAGCTCTCGGACGAGGTCAGGGAACGGGCCCTGGCCTGCACGACGGTCTGGACGAGCAACGCGGAGGAGGCCGAGCACCTCTGCGGTACCGGGTCCCTCGAGGAGGCGCCCGCGCGGATCGCCGGCAGACTGGATCCGGACGCGGTTGTCGTCGTCCGCGACGGCGACCGGGGGTGCGCCGTCCACGTCGGGGGACCGGACGGACGCACCGTTGTCGTCCCCGGCTTCCCCCAGACCGCGGTCGACACGAACGGGGCCGGTGACACGCATACCGGGACGTTGTGTGCGCGCGTCGCCACCGGTGAGCCGCGTCGTGATCTGGATGCCTGGGTGGCCGCCGCCCGCTACGCCAATGCGGCCGCCGCGATCAAGGTGACCCGGCGCGGACCGACGACTGCCCCGAGGGCGGCGGAGATCGACGCGTTCCTCTCCAACCACTGACCGTCCGGCGCGCCGGGGTGTCCGCTAGCCGAGCGGGCCACGGGTGTGAGCGATCAGACGTCGGGACGGGTCGCGGGGGACCCTCCGCCTGCCGATAGGCTCAGTGCCAACAGTGCAGTACCTGTCTGTGTGCGCCTGCCGGTCCGATGGTGGGCGCCTCCCCGAGATCCGAAGGATGGTGCCACCGCGTGGACCTCTTTGAGTATCAAGCCCGTGACGTATTCGAGAAGCACGGTGTCCCCGTGCTCGCCGGTGCCGTCGCCACGACTCCCGAGGAGGCCCGCGCGGCCGCCGAGGAGATCGGTGCGAAGAGCGGCGGCGTGACCGTCGTCAAGGCCCAGGTCAAGACCGGTGGCCGCGGCAAGGCCGGCGGTGTCAAGGTCGCCAAGTCCCTCGATGAGGCCGAGGACGCCGCCCGGCAGATCCTCGGGATGGACATCAAGGGCCACACCGTCCACAAGGTGATGATCGCCCAGGGCGCCCAGATCGACGAGGAGTACTACTTCTCGATCCTCCTCGACCGCGCCAACCGCTCCTATCTTGCGATGTGCAGCAAGGAGGGCGGCATGGACATCGAGCAGCTCGCCGAGGAGCGTCCCGAGGCGCTCGCGAAGATCGAGGTCGACCCCAACGTCGGCATCGACGACGCCAAGGCCCAGGAGATCGTCGAGGCCGCCGGCTTCGATGCCGAGACGGCCGCCAAGGTCGCTCCGGTCCTGAAGACCCTGTGGACCGTCTATCACGACGAGGACGCCACCCTGGTCGAGGTGAACCCGCTCGTGAAGACCGAGGCCGGTGACATCGTGGCCCTCGACGGCAAGGTCACCCTCGACGCCAACGCTGACTTCCGCCAGCCCGACCACGCGGCGCTCGAGGACGAGAAGGCCGCCGACCCGCTCGAGGCCAAGGCCAAGGAGAAGGACCTCAACTACGTCAAGCTCGACGGCAACGTCGGGGTCATCGGCAACGGTGCCGGGCTGATGATGAGCACGCTCGACGTCGTCGCCTACGCCGGTGAGCAGTTCGGTGCCTCCCCGGCGAACTTCCTCGACATCGGTGGTGGCGCCTCGGCCGAGGTGATGGCCGACGGGCTCGACATCATCCTCGGTGACGAGCAGGTCAAGTCCGTGTTCGTCAACGTCTTCGGCGGCATCACCGCCTGCGACGCCGTCGCCAACGGCATCGTCGGTGCCCTCAAGACCCTCGGCGACTCGGCCACCAAGCCGATCGTCGTGCGCCTCGACGGCAACAACGTCGACGAGGGCCGACGCATCCTCGCCGAGTTCGACCACCCGCTCGTGACCATCGAAGAGTCCATGGACGGCGCCGCGGCCAAGGCCGCCGAGCTGGCCGCGGCTGCGAAGTAAAGGACGAAAGACCCGACAATGGCAATCTTCCTCAACTCTGACTCCAAGGTCATCGTCCAGGGCATGACCGGCAGCGAGGGCATGAAGCACACGACGCGCATGCTCGCCTCCGGCACCCAGATCGTCGGCGGGGTCAACCCGCGCAAGGCCGGCGAGGTCGTCGACTTCCCCGAGGGCAAGCAGGTCACCGTCTATGGCACTGTCGCCGAGGCGATGGAAGCCACCGGCGCCAACGTGTCCGTCGTCTTCGTCCCGCCGGCGTTCGCCAAGAGCGCGGTCATCGAGGCGATCGACGCCAAGATGCCGCTCGTCGTCATCATCACCGAGGGCATCGCGGTCCGCGACACCGCCGAGTTCTTCAACTACAGCAAGGGCACCGACACCCGACTCATCGGGCCGAACTGCCCCGGCGTCATCACCCCCGGCCAGTCCAACGCGGGCATCATCCCGGCCGACATCTCCGGACCGGGGCGCATCGGCCTGGTCTCCAAGTCCGGCACGCTCACGTACCAGATGATGTACGAGCTCAAGGACTTCGGGTTCTCGACCGCGGTCGGCATCGGTGGTGACCCGATCATCGGCACCACCCACATCGACTGCCTCGAGGCGTTCCAGAACGACCCCGAGACCGACGCGATCGTCATGATCGGCGAGATCGGTGGCGACGCCGAGGAGCGGGCCGCGGCCTATATCCAGGAGCACGTCACCAAGCCGGTCGTCGGCTATGTCGCCGGCTTCACCGCGCCCGAGGGCAAGACGATGGGCCACGCCGGCGCCATCGTCACCGGATCGGCCGGCACGGCCGAGGCCAAGAAGGTCGCCCTCGAGGCCGCCGGGGTCAAGGTCGGCAAGACGCCGTCCGAGACCGCCGAGCTCATGCGGGAGATCATGGAGGGGCTGAAGTCCTAGTCCACCGCCCTGACCTCGACAGCGCCGCCCGGACCGGTCCGGGCGGCGCTGTCGTGCTCAGTGGCGACGGGCTGGGCACTGGGCAGGCGGGAGAGGTGCGCGGGGCATACCCCATCCCCATCTCCAGGTCCGCTGCCGTGAAAGCCCGAGTCTGTCGCCAGAGCTTTGCCCGGGCGCGGAATCTCGACCCTGTCGGGGTTATAGCGCCGTCCGGGTCGACTTTCCGCGGCATCCGAGATGCTTCCCCGGCTCGGGCGCATGTCCGCGCCAGGCACCCAGGCGATGGGCGGGGTTCGGCCAGGACACGCGCAGAGGCTCGGACGTTCGTGGCGATCGTCCGAGCCTCTGCTCCCCTGTGTGATGTGCCCCCTGCATAGAGCTCCATCATCCCTATAGACGCCCTGCCCCCGGAAAAGGTTGCACGTCACCGGGAACTCTTTCCGAGCCACCCGGGAGGTC
>JAAYSB010000348.1 GCA_012518475.1 Intrasporangiaceae bacterium
CGGCCGGGTGGTCACCGGAAGCCGGACGACGCATACCCGGTCGTGGCGGTCAGACGGGCTCGACCTCCCACTCAGGGCTGACCGCGGTCGGCTTGGCCCTCTCGACAGCGGCCACAGGCCGAGGAAGTCCCCTGCACGCGAGGAACGGGAAGGTCACGGCCAGCAGGGCCTTGGCCCCGGTCACCGCGGATCGCCCGCAAGCTGACCTCTCCCTCAACGCGAGACCCGGACCGGGGTGCCTGCTCCGCCCACTAAGGTCGCTGCTATGACTGACTCCCACTCCCCGGCCGAGGTCGGCTACGACGTCAGCGACGGCGTCGCGCGGATCACTCTCGATGCCCCAGGGCGGCGCAATGCCCTATCGGTGGAGATGGCTGACGAGATCATCGCCGCCACCCGTCGGGCCGAGGCCGACTCCGCGGTCGGCGCGATCGTCATCACCGGTGGTGCCCACTTCTGCTCCGGAGCCGTGCGGGAGGTGCTCGCCGCCGCGGGCAAGGACCCGGCCGAGGAGGAGGCGTACCACAACCTCGAGACGATCTATCGTGCCTTCACGACGATCGGAGAGATCGGACTGCCGACGATCGCCGCCGTCCGGGGTGCCGCCGTCGGCGCCGGCCTCAACCTTGCGCTCGCGACCGACCTGCGCGTCGTCTCGACAACCGCGCGGCTCCTGCCCGGCTTCGCCCAGATCGGGATCCACCCCGGTGGTGGGCACTTCACTCTCCTCAACCGCGTGGCCGGCCGCGAGGCTGCGGCCGCCATGGGAATCTTCGGCGCCGAGGTCGACGGCAAGCGTGCGGTCGAGCTGGGCATGGCGTGGACCGCGGTCGACGACGACGACGTCGAGCAGGAGGCAACTCGTATCGCCCGCAAGGTGGCCCGCGATCCCGCCCTGGCTCGTCGCCTCGTCGCCAGCTTCCGCCGGCAGACCGCGGGTGGCGGCATTCCCTGGGACGTCGCGGTGGAGATGGAGCGTCCGTCGCAGATGTGGTCTCTGCGCCGCCGCGACTGACCTGTCGTCGGACCACCGGACCGGATCCCGGCGGACCGCCGGGACCTATCTGATCGCTGTCGCGGTCCTCGTTCCGATCCCCCTGGTGACCGGGTGCGTTCACCCTCGTCAACTACTGCCGGGCGACCACAACTCTGTCCGGAACGGCCGCCGCGACCGGGAGTCACGGTCGAAGGCGGCGGAAAGGCAAGCATCACCGTCTCATACCTTGTCTCCCGATAAGGACGGCGACCAGCTCGTCACGGTGGCAGCCCCGCTGAGTGGCGTCACCCTCGAGCGGATCGCGTCCACGCGCAGGAGCCTGTAGCAGACCACCCGTGCATCAGTGAGTGACGACTGGGTGGAAGTAGTCGAAGAGTGCGGACTCGATGGGCTGATCGAAGCGCAGCAGCATTCTCACAATGGGCAGTGACTTACCGTGGTCATCGAGGATCGTGGTCTGCTCAGCTTCTGAGGATGTTGCCTGACCCAGGTAGTAGAAGTCAGAGCCTTCGGCATCGTCCTTCTTGACGAAGACGTGGAGATCCACCTCGTTGTTGACGATGCGCCGGACTTCCTCACTCAGCAGTGTGCGCCGGCTGCGGGTGTACCAGAGCAAGGTGTTCTGGTCGAGAAGGGTGTCCTCGTAAGCGGTGCTGGCCGTGATGTCATCGCCCTTGTGCAGAGTGACGAAGATCGGACAAGTCCCAGTCTCCCGGTCTACCTTGTAGCCGTAGAGGGTGGAGGTCCACTTCCGGGGCATGGTGAGAATCCGGGTTGCTTCCTTGCGCGAGTACTGCCATCCCGGTGTGAATAGCCGGTTAGGGGAGTAGCGATGATCCACAAGCTGCTGGGCTGCTTCGAGCACATCGTCCACTGCGGCCGTAAAGGCGGTGTTGTTTCGATACCCCTGGATGGCACTGGAAATGAGTCGCACCTGTCTCGACTCATGCTTCGCGATAGGCCCGCGGTACCTCTTCAGATCGGCTTCAGCATGATTCGCAAGAGTGAGAGAGTCGACGGCGCTGCGTACCTGGGCTAGCTCAGCAGTTACCCCTTCAACGACGAGTCGCTGCGCGATCTCATTCAATGACAGCACTTCGCCTTCCAACAGCATTCTTACTAGGAGGTGCTCGTGGGGACGTTTTGATGTCAGTACTTCGTGAGAGAGGACCTCCAGGATTCGCAACTGCTCTTCTGTCAGCCCCGGATCCTTTTTATAGAGACGTTCAAGCAGGTCGGGATAGCTCTTGGCTTTCGTGGCGAGGAGCACGGGGTCCGTCGACTCGAACCGGATGAAGTCAGTGAGGGACGGGAGATGTCCTAGTCGGTTCCGCAGCATCTCGATGGACTTCTTGAGGTTCTGCATGCTGTCGAGTCGCGTTGTCGAAATTGACCGCAGCACTCGCTCCTGAG
>JAAYSB010000349.1 GCA_012518475.1 Intrasporangiaceae bacterium
CCCCACCTTTTCCGCCCAGGGCGAGACCCTTCACCTTCGCACCACTTCATTCCCGGTGCGAAGGTGAAGGTTCCCGCATCAGGCGGGAAAGGTGAGGTTCGGCCGGGGGCTGGGGGCTGGGGGCTATTTGAGTGAGACGGAGTGCCAGTGGCCGCCGGCGATGTCGTCTGCTCCTTCGGGGCCCCAGGTGCCGGTGTAGTACGGCAGCGGCCGGGCCGACCGCTCGAGGATCGGGTCGACGATGCGCCACTCCTCGTCGATGGTGTCCTCCCGCGCGAAGCGGTGCCGGGCACCGCGCATCGCGTCGGCGAGCAACCGCTCGTAGGCCTCACGCCGCTCCCCCAGCGCGTGGTCGAAGTCGACGTCGAGGGCGACCTCCTGGGTGATCATCTCGCGGCCCGGCACCTTGGCCTGCATGGAGATCGTCACCCCGTCGCTGTGGCCGAGGCGGAAGTGCAGGCGGTTCGCCTCCGGCACACCGCTCCTGGCGTCGTCCCGGCGCCCGGCGAACAGGAGCCGGGGAGGGCGCCGCAGTTCGACGACGGCCTCGGTCGCGCTGCCGGGGAGGCACTTGCCGGCCCGCAGATAGAACGGCACCCCGGCCCAGCGCCACGAGTCGATGTTGAGCCGGGTGGCGACGAAGGTCTCGGTTCTCGAGTTCTTCGCGACCCCCTCCTCATCGAGGTAGCCGACGTACTGGCCGACGATGGTCTGCTTGGGATCGAGTGCCTCGGCCTGCCGGAGCACGCGGACCTCCTCGTCGCGATAGGCGTCGGCGGTGTCGCTGATCGGTGGCTCCATCGCGAGCAGGGCAACGGTCTGGAGGAGGTGGTTCTGGAGGACATCCCGGACGGTGCCGACGTCGTCGAAGAACCCTGCCCGGCCCTGGGTGCCGAAGGACTCGGCGAAAGTCACCTGGACGTTCGCGACGTAGCGCCGGTTCCAGATCGGCTCGAGGAGGGTGTTGGCGAACCGGAAGGCGAGCAGTCCCTCGACCGACTCCTTGCCCAGGTAGTGGTCGATCCGGAAGATCGAGTCCTGGTCGAACGCCGAGGAGAGCGTCGCGTTGAGCTCGCCCGCCGACTCCCGGTCCCGGCCGAAGGGCTTCTCGACGACGACGCGGCTCCGCAGCGCGAGCTTGGACTTCTGCAGACCGTCGACGACGTCGGGGAAGACCGAGGGCGGGATGGCCAGATAGATGACCGGCAGCTCGGCGTCGGCGAGCAGCTTCGCGAGCTCCCGATAGGTCTTGACCTCGGCATAGTCCCCGCGCAGATAGGTGAGCTGCTTCGCGAACGCCTGGGCCTTGGCCTTGGTCACCTTCGGGACGGTCTCACGCACAGCCTCGACGGCGTACTCGCGCAGCTGGTCATCGTCCCAGTCGCTCCTTGCAACACCGATGACGGGCAGGTCGAGCTCGCCCCGCTGGTGGAGATGGAACAGCGCGGCGAAGAGCTTCCTGCGGGCCAGGTCTCCCGTCGCGCCGAACAGGACGATGGCATCCGCGGGCTGGTCAGGCATGCCGCCAAACCTACTCGTGTCGATGGCCAGCCAGTAGGTGTCCCGCAGATGCCGACGCACGTGGCAGGCTGAGATCATGCGTGCTCTCGTCAAGACCAGCGCCGGTCCCGGTCTCGAGCTCATCGACGTCCCGGAGCCCGAGCCCGGACCCGACGAGGTGAAGATCCGGGTGCTGCGGGCCGGGCTGTGCGGCACCGACCTGCACATCGAGTCCTGGGACGGGACTGCGGCGGAGATGGTCGACCCACCACTGGTCGTCGGCCACGAGTTCTACGGCGAGATCGTTGCGGTCGGCGAGGCGGTGCCCGACGACCATCGCTACGGACTCAGGGTCGGCCAGCGCTGCTCGGTCGAGGGGCACGTCGTCTGCGGCACCTGCCGCAACTGTCGCGCTGGACGCCAGCAGATGTGCGTGCGCACCTCCAATCTCGGCGTGAACCGCGACGGGTGCTTCGCCGACTACGTCGTCGTCCCCCACACGAACGTCTGGGTCCAGCCCGACCTCATCGATCCCGAGCTGGGCGCGATCTTCGACCCGCTCGGCAACGCCGTCCACACCGCTCTGTCCTTCCCCATGAGCGGCGAGGACGTCCTCATCACCGGCTGCGGGCCGATCGGCGTCATGGCCACCGCGATCGCCCGCCACGTCGGCGCTCGGTATGTCGTGGTCACCGACGTCTCCGACGCCCGGCTGGCACTGGCCAGGGCGGTCGGGGCGGACCGGGTCGTCAACGTCTCCCGCGAGCGGATCGCCGACGCCCAGAGGGACCTCGGGATGGTCGAGGGATTCGACGTGGCCCTGGAGATGTCCGGGAACCCGCTGGCCGTGACCGAGCTCATCGAGAACTGCAATCACGGGGCCAAGGTGGC
>JAAYSB010000350.1 GCA_012518475.1 Intrasporangiaceae bacterium
GAAGAGCGCCAGGACACCGCGCAGCCAGTCGGTCTGCACACCGGAGTACGCGAGGTCCTCGTAGAACGTCGCCGGCATGGGTAGCAGATCCTGTGGAACCACCGCCGCCAGGTCGGCCACGGTCCGGGGGTGGACGGCGGAGTCCCAGAGCGCGGCATACCCCTGCCGTCCCTCGGCCACGAGCGAGAGGTCACCGGTGTTGATCCAGGCCTCTCGCGCAGCGGTGAGCAGGCGCTCGGCCTGCCACAGCCGCAGGCCGAACCGGGCTGCGAGATGCCACGGGGTGAGCTCGTGCCGGTAGGCGGCCAGGACCGAGGCGTGGGCATAAACGCCGAGGCAGCGGCCCTGGGTGCACCAGCGGGTGTCGACGAGCCCTGGCGCCGTGTGCGAGACGACCTCGAGGATGTGCCACAGCGCCGGACCGATGTTCACTGCGAGGTCGAGGCACGGTGTGGCCGCACCGAAGGCCGCGGCGATCCGCTCGGTCTGGAGGTCGTGCGGCATGGTGACCGACCAGTCGGCCCGCACGGTCACCGCGTGCCCGACCTCGTCGGGGGCCGGGTTGTCGGTGCCACACGGCACGTGGAGGGTGAGCCCGGCTGGGTCGGGAGCAGGGATCATCACCGTCATCGCGCCTCCCCGAAGACGTAGTCGTCGAGACCGGCCACTCCCCGCACCCCGGCGTGGACTGCGTTGAGGACAGCGACGCGGTTTCCGAGCACGGCGAGCATGACCGCAACCTCGGTGCGCGACAACGCAACCGGTGACCAGACGGAGTCCTTGACCAGACTGCCCATCTCGTCGATCAGCTCGTCGATGAGGTCGGAGGAGACACGGACATCGCTCACCTGGTGACGCGCCAGTGCAGCGAACTCGGCGACCCCTGGCCGACAGTCGAGCTCGGTCCACGCCGCGAGGTTGCGGGCAGCGCGCTCGGGCCGCCAGCCGGTCGCCCGCGCCACGTCGTCGACCAGGGCCGGGTCGACGCCGGCTCGGACGAGGCTGCGCACCGCATTCCTCGGCAGGCCGTGGGCGAGCCACCGTCCCCAGGTGTCCCCGTCGCCCACCTGGGCCAACCGGTCCAGACCCGCGAGCCACGCGGCGACGTCGGGGTCGGGACGGTGCCGCAGCGCCTGCCGCAGCCAGTCGGGATCGGCCTCGCCGAAGGCCATCGCGAGATAGAAGGAGACAGGCAGGGGCTCATCGACGACATCCGCCACTGCCGCCATCCGGCTGATCTCGTCGGGGTGGACCCCGCAGTGCCACAGATCGGTGACGCCACCGGCCTCACGGACCAGGCTCGTCACCTCGGGTCCGACGTGGGGCCGCCCCTCCCAGGAGCCCCACGCCTGCTCCACCTGCGAGAACACCTGCCGCAGCTGCCATGCCGGCGCTTCGGAGGCACCGACAAGATGGTCGAGTGAGCGGAGGTGGCGCAGCGCCTTGGCCGGGTTCGGAAACGTCACGCCGATGCAGCAGCGGGCGACCTCTGCATCCTCCGGCAGCCGCCAGGACGCCTGGCCGCGCCGCAGCCGGGGCCGGGTCCGGCGGGTGAGCAGGGCCAGTGACTCCCGGAAGGCTGGGACCGTCTCGTCGACGAGCGCGACACACGAGGTGTAGGCGCCGAATGCGATCGCAACCCGCTCGGCCTCGATGTCGTGCGGTGTCGTCACCGACCAGTCCGAGGCGATGGTGACCGGGTGCCGCTTCCCCCGGCTTGCCCGCGGACTGGTCCGGCACTCGACCTCGATGACGAGGGCCTCTCCGCCCGGTGTGGGAGCGAGGTCGGCCAGGACCGTCGGCGCGCTCGCGGGCCTGCTCTCCGAGGCCCGCGTATCCATCATCCGAGAGACAATAGAACGAAGGTCCGACAGCCCTTCAAGCCCGGCGGCGTGTCCGTCCGCGACACTCCGAGGGGCCCGGCGTGTCCCTCGGCGACACACCGGAGCCCCCGGATCTCAGCCCTCCCGCACGTCGAGCCCCCGCCCCCGCGCGATGTCGATGACGTATGCGGTGGGCCGGTTCTCGACCTCCCCCACCTCGAGCGGGCCGAGAGTCCCGGTCAGTCGGACGTTGATCAGCTGACCCCGAACGGCCACTGCATGCCGCCCCTCGTGGAGTAGCACCTCGTGGCCGTCGACGAGCACGTCATCGAGCACCTCGTGGTGCCAGACATGCGCGGTGGCACCGGTGATCGGATGGCTGAGCAGGAGCTCGCGGCCCTCGACCCGACTGACAATGGCCGGTCGCAGGGCCGGCTCCCGGGCGACCAGGTCGGCGTGGATGAAGTGCATCAGGTGACCAGGGAGATAGCTGGCGCACTGGTCATGCGTGCAGAGCGTGGACGAACTGGTGGTGAGCATGAGGGGACTCCTCTCGGCAAGGAGCGCGACGCATACCGATCTATCGGAACGATGCGTCGAGCCCGACGTGACCGCAGCGACTGCTACGGACCCGGTCTTCTCCGGAGGGCACCGTGCCGGGCGGCGCGGTTGCCGTCAGCCCGCGTCCGGAGGCGTATGGGCTGCGCTCGTGACCTGGGAACCAGCGTAGCCGGCGACACCGACAACGCGTCCCGCCTTCACTGGACGGCGGCGTCTATCCGGTGGGCGGGGTCGGTCTCCTGGAACATGTCGAGGAAGCCCCAGGAGGCGATGAGGAGAACGAGGGACATCGGTCCCTCACCGTCGATGAGCCGGGCCGCGAAGATGAACAGGGAGAGGACGCTCATCCCGAGATAGAACCAGCGCAGCCAACCGGCCGCGGGTCGAGGTCGCGGCGCTGCCGGCTCGGAGACGTTTCTGCTCAGCAGCATCATGAGCGCCGGGATGACGAGGGCGACCGCGAAGAATCCGGTGAGCACTCGGGCGCCGGTGCCGTCGGTGTTCGGCAGGTCGGCGAACAGGATGGCCGCGATCCCTAGACCGGTGAGGCCGAGGAGTCGGAGGCCGAGCCGGCTGTCGAGCGCACTGCGGGACCACATGACGAAGCCGACTCCCACGAGCGCGGCGATCGCACCGGCCGCGATGGTGAGGGTGTGCCGCGATCCGGCACCCTCCGCGCCGGTGAGTGGCCCACCGACTCCGGCGAGAAGGACGAGCACGCCCCACCACGTCCAGAGCTGTCGAGTCGCGCCCTGCATCGCACTCACAGCGATCCACCCTTCCCGCACAGCAGCCGACCCTGTCGCGGCCTCGGACTCACTGTAGGCGCACGAGTGCGGCATGATCGGTCCATGCCCGGCGACGAGCGCGAGACAACCTCGTTGCTCCCCCTGCTTGTCACGGCCGTGATCAGCACCATGGCGCTCGGAGTCGTCATCGTCGCGACGGCTCAAGGCTGGCTGGGTCCTGATGTCGGCCGTGCTGCCCAGTTCTGCGAGATCGACCACTGGCACTTCCTCGCCCAACCGGCGAACTCGCTGAGCAACCTCGGCTTCGTGCTTGCGGGCCTGGCGCTGGCCTGGCACGCCCGGCGCCCGGAGAACCGCCTGACCTCACTCGGGATCACCATCGCGCTCACGTGCGTCGTGGCGCTCCTCGGCCCTGCCTCGATGGCGATGCATGCGACGAACAGCCACGCCGGCGGCGTCCTCGATGTCCTCTCGATGCACGCCCTCGCGGCGTTCGCCACGGTCTATGCGCTGAGTCGCCTGGCCCGGCTCGACACGTGGCGGACGATCTTCATCTTCGTCGTGACTGTCGGTGTTGCCACGCGTGCCACCCACCGAGGCGAACACCTCGAGATCCTGCACCACACGGGCAATCTCGTCTTTGCGGTCCTGCTCGTGACGGCACTCGTGATGGAGGTCGTGCTCTGGCGGAGGGGCCTGACCCCCAGCCTCAGGTGGGCCGCAGCAGCCCTGGTGACGATGTTCGTGGCCTTCGGGATCTGGCTCATCTCGCAGACGGGCGGGATCTGGTGTGTGCCGGACTCGTGGCTCCAAGGTCACGCCCTGTGGCACGTGCTCTGTGCCGCGGCCGCCTACCTTCTCGGGCGGCACTACATGGCCGTCTCCCGCTGAGTGAGCCCCTCCTCCAGCGCCTCGAGCCGCCCCACCAGACTGTGCGCGAACTCGGTCCACGCCTTCTCGACCTCCGCGTCGAAGGTCCTCACATCGGGATCCTCAGTCATGAGATCACCTCCCCTTCCATTCGTACTGTTCCATCGACGACTGACAGTGCTTCGCCTCGGCGGCGAGCTCTCGAGCCACGTCCGCAGCGGCCCTCCAGAGCCGAGCGGTCGCGTTCACCCCGGGATACAGATGGGGTATGCCTCGCGCCGCCTCATCGACCTCGGCACCGGCCGCTCCGGCATAGGCGAGCGCCGCACTGGGTGCGCGCCGCTGCGCGGCGACGCAGTGGATCAGGACCCGGTGTCCTTCGTCCCGCCAGGAGCGGGTGAGGCGGGCGGCGTCGGTGAGCACCGCATACAGATTCGGGTTGTCGTCCGGGTCGTCGGAGTCGACGAGCCAGAGCTGGGCGTGCCGCTCGGGTCGCACCGCACCCGGGGCGACCTGGTCGCGACCGATTCGGCAGAGGGTGACGACGGCGCTGACGCCGAGCTCGTCGACGCGGTCGAGATCGGCGAGCGTCCCGATGAGGACGTCGTCGTCGAACGGGAGCGGGACGGCGAGGGGGCGGGCGGTGACGTGGTCGACGCGATCGATGTCGGGCCAGCGGCCGACCTCGGGATCCGCGATGGCCAGGGCGGTCCGGACCAGGTCGTGGCCGCGGCGGCCCGGCCAGCCGTGGACAGCGGTGACCCACTCGGCCGGGACGGCACCGAGACCGCGGAGCCCACCGAGCAACCCGCCGGCGATGGCGGCGACGGTGTCGGTGTCGTGCCCGGCGAGGACCGCCGACGTCAGGCCCTTGCGGACCGGATCAGGGACGGCGTCGGACGCGCCGACCATGACCGCGAGTGCGGCCTGGAACGCTCGCATGGTGTCGCCGTTGGGGTTGAAGTCTCGCGGCGAGCCGTCCAGAGCGTCGGCGATGAGGCCGGCCCAGTAGTCGCGTCGTTCCGTGGGGATGAGCTCGAGATCGAGGAGGAAGCCCTCGCCGGTGGTCACGGCCTGCTGGATCGCGTCCGACCAGAGGACGCACGCGTCCCCGGCGAGCGGGTCGTAGTGGGTCAGCTCAGCGATCGCGCGTGCGGCCTGGGCCAGCTCGGCCGGGCGGTCGAGATACGCGAGAGCCACCGGGGAGGTGCGCATGAGGGCGCCGTTGCCGGCACTTCGCCCGGTCCGGTGGTGCACCTGTCGCGCTGCCTCGCGGAGCCGCTCGGACGGTGAGCCGGGCAGGCTCCGGGCGAGGGTGAGGACGGTGCGCGTCTGGATGCCGACGTCACCGGGCGAGCCGGCCAGCCACTCCTCGAAGCGGCCGGCGATCGCATCGAGCGCCTCCGCCGTGGTGAGGTCGATGCCCGTCGCGGCCACCTCCGCGATGCACATCGCCATCTGGGTGTCGTCGCTCCACTCCCCGGGCGCATAGTTCCCGAGGCCGCCCCCGAGCATCTCCGGCCGTCCGTCCCGCGGAGGCGACCCGAACTCATAGGGGACGCCCAGTGCGTCGCCACAGGCCTGGCCCACCAGGACCCCTGCGGCCCGCTCCCGCTGTGCTGTCGTCAGTCGCAATCGCCAGCTCCTTTCTAGTCACTGTGACTATTAGTATCACTCAGGCAACTTATTGTCTACTCGACCTATAAGGTGGTCCCGTGCCCAGGTACGAGAGCGAGTTCCCGCCCTTCTTCGTCACCGTCGACCTCGTGATCCTCACGATCCGTGACGGTGAGCTCTGCGTGCTCCTCGTCGAGCGCGGCGGCGAGCCGTTCCAGGGCCGGCTGGCCCTGCCCGGCGGGTTCGTCCACATCGACGAGGACCTGCGTGATGCCGCCTATCGCGAGCTGAAGGAGGAGGCCGGCATCGGCAAGCGGCACGTCGTCCTCGAGCAGCTCGGAACCTACGGCGCCCCACACCGCGACCCCCGAGACCGCGTCGTCACGGTCGCCTGGCTCGCCCTCGGCAGTGACCTCCCCGAGCCACGCGCCGGCACCGACGCCGCGGCTGCCGAGTGGCTGCCTGTCGACCGTGCCCTGAGCCGCCGCACCCGGCTTGCCTTCGACCACAGGCAGATCCTCGTCGATGGCGTCGAGCGTGCCCGGGCCAAGCTCGAGTACACCGGATATGCCGCAGCGCTGATCCCCCAACCGTTCACGATCGGCGAGCTGCACGCCGTCTATGAGTCGGTGTGGGGTCAGGACCTCGACCGCGCCAACTTCCAACGCAAGGTCGTCGGCCTCCCCGGCTTCCTCAAGGACACCGGTCAGTCCCGGGAGGGTGGCAAGGGCCGGCCCGCCCGCCTCTTCACCGCGGACCACACGGCCGCGCTCGCGCCGCCCTTCATGCGGAGCTAGCCGATGGGGTATGCGGTGGCAGCGATCTCCCGGAACGCCGCCGACTTGTGCTCATAGCTGGCGAACTCGTCGAAGCTCGGCGCACCGGGACAGAGCAGGACGACCGAGGCCGGGTTCTCGGCTGAGGCCGCCCAGCGCGCAGCCTCGACGAAGGATACGAAGACGCGGGCATCCGGCAATGCCTCAGCGACCCGCCGACCGACCGGCCCGGAGAACAGCGGGATGACGTCGGGGTGCGCAGCCAGATAGTCGACGAGCGGCGAGACATCGAGCCCACGGTCATCGCCCCCGACGAGGACGGCGACTCGGTCCTCCGCCGACAGTGCGCTCAGCGAGGCGACGACCGCCTCGGGTGCGGTGGCGAGGCTGTCATCGATCCAGGTGCGTCCGTCGGAGGAGGGGACCCGCTCCATGCGGTGCTCGAGCGGGCGGAAGGTCCGGATCCCGTCGAGCAGGGCGGGTCGCTCCACCCCGAGGTGCTCGGCGACCATCGCCGCAAGAGCGACGTTGACGACCTGGTGCCGCCCGATGACCGGAACCTCAACAGCGGTGAGCCGGGTCCCGTCCGCCCAGACGATGTCACCGGCGTCGTCCACCCGGACTGTGGCCGGACCCATCCGCAGCACCTCGGCCGCAGGTGCCTCCTCGGATACCCGCGCAGCCAGCAGGTCGGAGTCGGGGATGGCGACGACCTCGACACCGCGCCGGATCGAGTTGAGCTTGTCCCGGTAGTACGCCTCGGCCGACCCGTGCCATGTCTGGTGCTCGGGGAAGAGCGAGGTGAGCAGGACGACGCGCGGTGAGACGGTGAGCGACTGGGCCTGATAGCTGGACAGCTCCATGACCACGACCGTCGAGGGCGGCGAGGTCTCGGTGAGGACACTCGTGCCGATGTTCCCGCGCAAGGACGCATCGACCCCGCCGGCGACGAGGAGGTGGCACAGCGCGGCCGAGGTCGTGCTCTTCCCCTTCGAGCCGGTGACGGCGACGGTCCGGCCGGCGTTCTCGCTGATCCACAGGTCACTGAGCGAGGTGATGGCGACGCCGGCCTCGGTGAGCGACGCATACAGAGGCGAGGTGATCGGCAGGCCGGGCGACTTGATGACGACATCGGCGGCGCGGAGCACGGCCTCGTCCCCCGGCTCCTGGTCGGGCACCGCGACGTCGAAGGCGAGGCCCATCTCGGTCAGCTTCGTCGCGACCGACTGCGTCTCCCGGCCCCATCCCCAGAGGGCGACGCGGCGCCCCGGCAGGTCAGCGAATCTCACGAAGCGCGTCCAGGAACGCGGGCGGGACGAAGTGCGGGCTGCGAAAGGCGAGCAGCTCGGCGACCTCCGACTCCGAGACGTCCGCAACAGCGGCAACGGACGGGTCGTCGAAGAACGAGTGACCCACCCAGCCGGGGATGGAGCGGAGCATCGACACCGCGGCGCGGCACTCCCCCACCTCACCGACACACTCGAACGGCTTGAGCCGGCCGCCGACGTTGAGCAGCTCGAGGAAGCCCTCGCGCTGGGACTCGTCGGCGAGCAGGTCGCGACCGGAGAACACCTCGAGCAGCTCGTGCCGCGACATGAACGGCGCGAGGATGAGGAACACGAAGCGGCACTTCGGACAGTCCCCGCACCACAGCCTCCGCTTCTCCGGATCGAGGTGGAAGGCACGGTTGCAGCTCGTGAAAACCGAATGGTACTGACGCAATTCGGCGAATCGACGACTGATCGCCAGCTCTGTCAGGGGCCGAAGGAGGGAGAAGTATGCGGGCGCACCGTCACCGACCAGCTCACGAAGCGAGGTCTCGAACTCGATGCCCTTGGACCACTGGTGGTTGACGTCGATGCCCTCCCACTCGACGTTCCCACTGGAGGAGCTCGACTCGTTGCTGAAGACCACGCCGTCATAGCCGGAGCGGACAGCCGTGAGCAGCCCGATGAGGGAGTTGATCGCCGTCACCGGGACGTGCCCGTTGAGGGCGCCGGCCCGGTTCAGCTCGAAGAGTGCCGGGTCGAGCTTGCGGGTCGCGACGGCGAGCTCCAGTCCGGCCTGGTCAGCCGTGGCCCGGATCGGTGCGTACTCGTTGACCGAGAACAGAGTGATGTCGACCGGCAGCCGACGGAGCGTCTCGATGGAGACGATCGAGTCCTTGCCGCCGCCGACGGCGACGAGGAGTCGCGAGGGGTCACCGGAGTCGGCAGCGGCAACGGGCTTCTCCTCGGCCACCGGCGCGACGACCTCCGGCCGGAGCGCCTCGGGGACATCGTTTCGGTATGCGAATTCGGCCAGTCCATAACGGAACAGGTCCTCGGCGAACCTCTTCTCGCGAGGTGTCAGCGGCCAGTCGACGATCACCTTCGGTGGGATGACGGCCTTGTAGTAGCTGGTGGCGGCGGCGAGCGCGAGGAGGCGGACCAGGTGTTCGAAGAGGTCCTGATCGACGTCCGCAACGGCGTCACCGGGGAGGGTGATCCGCTCGGTGAGACGCAGGGTTCCGGACCCGTCCGAGGCGCGGATCGCATACCGAAGCGCAATGCTTCCGTCGGCATCGGACTGAGGGGTCAGGACGTGGAACTCCAGGGTGTCGCGCTGGCTGACAGTGGGGGTCCACACGGCGTCCACCATACTTGACGCATGGTCTCCCCCGAACTGGCTCGCGCCGTCGCGACCCTGGCTGCGACCGAGCTCGGACGAGGCTCCGAGCGGCTCGCCGAACCGGTCCTGGACGACCTCGCGGCAGCGTGTGCCGCGCTGTCGTCTCCGGCCGGTCAGAGGGTCGGGATCATCACCGGCTTCTATGTCCCCCGCGCCGACCAGCCGGCCGCCGAGACCGATGGGCCTCTGGGCACGGCCGTGCTCGCGCAGGTGCTCACCGGGCTGGGAGCGGAGGTCGAGGTCGTCACCGACAGCTCCTGTCACCCGGTCGTCGCCGCTGCGCTGGCTGCTGCCGGCGTCCCCGAGGCGCTGCGGCCGGCGTGGCCGGACGTGGATGCATCCGGGTGGACGCACGCTGTCGCGATCGAGCGCGTCGGGCGCGGCGCGGACGGACGTCATCGCAACATGCTCGGGGACGACATCAGCGACGTGACTCCCGCGGTCGACGTCATGTTCGAGGAGCTCAGCATCCCGAAGACGGCGATCGGCGACGGCGGGAACGAGGTCGGAATGGGGCGCCTCGACC
>JAAYSB010000351.1 GCA_012518475.1 Intrasporangiaceae bacterium
CCGGCAACGCTATCGAGGACTGTGCAGGAGGTCCGACCTCCGTTCGCCGTTTCGGTGCGATTGGGAGGATATGGCGGGGTGGGGTGTCGGGGGCTGTGCGTGGGGTTGGATGGGAGCATGCTGCTGCGCACGATCGTCGAGGCCTCCAGGCAGGTGGCCGCGACGCGCTCCCGGATCGCCAAGCGCAACGCGATCGCCTCGGTGATCCGCTCGGCACGCACTCCCGCCGATGCGGAGCTCGCCGCCCTCTATCTCTCCGGCACGCTCCGCCAGCGCCGAACCGGTATCGGGTGGCGCTCGCTGGAGTCACTGCCGATCGCCGCCGCGGATTCCAGCCTCACACTGGCCGAGGTCGACCATGCGCTGGAGACGATGAGCGCTTTGTCCGGCACCGGTTCGGCCACCCGCCGCAGGGAGCACCTCGAGTCGCTCTTCGGTCGAGCGACGTTGGCGGAGCAGACCTACCTGCGCGGGCTCATCACCGGGGAGGTCCGCCAGGGCGCCCTTGACGGGGTGCTCCTCGACGCACTCGGGCAGGCCTTCGACGTCCCGGCGGACCGGATCCGGCGGGCCGCGATGCTCGGCGCGTCCAGCGCCGCAGTTGCGCACGCCCTCGTCGCGGAGGGAGAGGCCGGGCTCGACCGGTTCGCCATGCGGCCGGGCGCCCCGGTGCGCCCGATGCTTGCGGCGTCCGCGCCCGATGTCGCGGCGGCCCTCGAGGGACGGACCGGGCCCGTTGCCGTCGATGGCAAGCTCGATGGCATCCGGCTCCAGGCACACCTCTTCCGGGACGGTGAGGGGACCCCGCAGGTGCGGCTGTTCACCCGTTCCCTCGACGACATCACGAGCCGGCTGCCCGAGGTCGTCGAGGTGGTGGCTGGTCTGCCGGCGACGACGGCAATCCTCGACGGCGAGGCCCTCGTCCTCAAGGACGGCCGGCCGGTTCCGTTCCAGGACAGTGCCGCCCGCACCGCCTCGAGCGGGGACCCTGAGCTGCTCCGCGAGCAGTGGCCGCTCACGGTGATGTTCTTCGACGCCCTCCACGTCGACGGCCAGGACCTCATCGACCTGCCCGCCCGTGAGCGGTTCGCCGCGCTCGAGCAGGTGGCTCCCGCATACCTCGTGCCGCGCAGCATCACCGAGGATCTCGGCGAGGCGGAGGGCTTCGCCGCCGACATGCTCGCCCGGGGTCACGAGGGGGTCGTCATCAAGGACCTCGACTCCGTCTATGCCGCCGGCCGGCGGGGCGCGGGCTGGGTCAAGGTCAAGCCCCGGCACACCCTCGACCTCGTCGTCCTCGCGGTGGAGTGGGGGAGCGGGCGGCGTACCGGGAAGCTGTCGAACATCCACCTCGGCGCACGCGACCCGGCGACCGGCGGGTTCACGATGCTCGGCAAGACCTTCAAGGGCATGACCGACGAGATGCTCGAGTGGCAGACGCAGCGGTTCCTCGAGCTCGAGCGGTCCCGATCCCGCTCGGCGGTCAATGTCCGCCCGGAGCAGGTCGTGGAGATCGCCTTCGACGGGCTGCAGCGTTCCCGGCGCTATCCCGGCGGAGTCGCACTACGGTTCGCCCGGGTGCTGAGATACCGGGACGACAAGACGGCTGCCGAGGCCGACACCATCGGGACCGTCCTCGAGCTCGCCCGGACAATGGGCGTCGTCGAGTGACGCTTCGTTAGGCTGGGCACCGTGACAGCGCAGATCCTCGACGGCAAGTCCATCCTCGCGACGATCAAGAGCGAGCTGACTGAGCGCGTCGCCGCTCTCAAGGAGCAGGGGGTGACGCCCGGGCTGGGCACCGTCCTCGTCGGCGACGACCCCGGCAGCCACTGGTATGTCGGCGCCAAGCACCGGGACTGCGCCGAGATCGGCATCACCTCGATCCGCCGCGACCTGCCTGCGACCGCGACCCTTCCGGAGGTGCTCGCGGTTGTTCAGGAGCTCAACGAGGACCCAGCGTGCAGCGGCTTCCTCGTCCAGCAGCCGACCGGCCTGGACGAGAACGCGATCCTCTCCTCGGTCGATCCCGACAAGGACATCGACGGACTGCACCCCACCAACCTCGGCTGGCTCGTGCTCGGTGAGGAGGCACCCCTGCCCTGCACCCCCATGGGCTGCGTCGAGCTGCTCCGCCGCTATGACATCCCGATCGCCGGGGCCAAGGTCGTCGTCGTCGGTCGCGGCCTGACCGTCGGACGTCCCCTCGGCCTGATCTTCACCCGTCGCTCCGAGAACGCGACCGTCACCCTGTGTCACACCGGCACCCGCGATCTGGCCGGCGAGGTCAAGCAGGCCGACATCGTCATCGCCGCCGCAGGTGTTCCGGACATCATCACCGGTGACATGGTCAAGCCGGGCGCAGCCGTCCTCGACGTGGGGGTCTCCCGGGTCGAGGGCGCGATCGCCGGAGACGTCGCCAAGGACGTCTATGAGGTTGCCGGCTACGTCAGTCCCAACCCCGGTGGGGTGGGGCCGATGACCCGGGCGATGCTGCTGCGCAACGTCGTCGAGGCCGCCGAGCGGCGCGCCGGCCTGAGTGGCTGAGCCGGCACCGGCATACTCGATCGTCATGAGGGGTCGCACATGAGTCCGGTCGATCGCGAGCCCGAGCCCGATCCGGACGAGGCGGACGAGCTCTCCCGCTATGCCGGGCACCACACCGTGAGTGCTCCGTCAGCGGATGGAACCCGGCCCGGTGTCAGGCTCGAGCCTCGCCCGCCGATCGTGAGCACGCTCGGGGTGTGGTGGTTTCCCGTCATCGGGCTGCTCGTCGCCTGCGGGTTCGTCGCGACCGACCACATGCTGCGGGCGGGAGCGAGTTTCGGTGCCTCCATGTGGCTCGCGGCCGCCCTGCGGGCGGTTCTCCCTGAGAGCGTTGCCGGCGGACTCGTGGTCCGGGACCGCTGGCTTGACGTGACGATGCTCGTCATCGGTGGCATCGCCGTCGTGGTCTCGGCGTTCACCCTCGATCTGCGGGACCTGCGCACCTGACGGAGTCACAACTTTCTCTCCCCACCCGGGAAAGGGTGACTTGACCACGCTTCCGCAGCGTGGTGAAGTCACCCTTTATCCCTTGGGGAGGGAAAGTTGAGGTCCGGGGTTCCGACCCCCCGGTGATCGATCAGGCGGAGATGGTCTCCAGCGCCGCGTTGAACGTCGCACTCGGGCGCATGACCGCCGAGGCCTTGGCCTCGTCCGGGCGGTAGTAGCCGCCGATGTCCGCCGGCTTGCCCTGGACGGCGATGAGCTCCTCGGAGATCGTCTGCTCGTCGGCGCGCAGCCGCTGGGCCAGGTCGGTGAACTTCGCCGCCAGCTCGGGGTCCTCGGTCTGCTTGGCCAGCTCCTCGGCCCAGAACAGGGCGAGATAGAAGTGGCTGCCGCGGTTGTCGATCTGACCGACCCGGCGTGCGGGGGACTTGTTCTCGTTGAGCAGCGTTCCCGTGGCCCGGTCGAGAGCGTCGGCGAGGATGATCGCCCGGGCGTTGTCCGTCGACTCACCGAGGTGGCGGAAGGACTCGGCCAGCGCGAGGAACTCACCGAGGCTGTCCCACCGCAGGTAGTCCTCGGACTCGAGCTGCTGGACGTGCTTCGGTGCCGAGCCGCCGGCGCCGGTCTCGAAGAGGCCACCACCGTTCATGAGCGGGACGACCGAGAGCATCTTGGCCGAGGTGCCGAGCTCGAGGATGGGGAACAGGTCGGTGTTGTAGTCCCGGAGCACGTTGCCCGTCACCGAGATCGTGTTCTTGCCCTCGCGGATCCGCTCCACGGAGTGCTTGGTGGCATCGGCCGGGGCCATGATCGAGATGTCGAGGCCCTCGGTGTCGTGGTCCTTGAGGTACTCGTTGATCTTGCCGATGAGCGCCGCGTCGTGGGCGCGGTTCTCGTCCAGCCAGAACACCGCCGGGTCGCCGGTCGCCCGGGCCCGCGTCACCGCGAGCTTGACCCAGTCGCGGATCGGGGCGTCCTTGGTCTGGCAGGCGCGCCAGATGTCACCGGCCTCGACGTCGTGGGAGAGCAGCACCTGGCCGGAGCTGTCGACGATCTGCACCTGTCCGGCCGAGGGCACGAGGAAGGTCTTGTCGTGGCTGCCGTACTCCTCTGCCTTCTGGGCCATGAGGCCGACGTTCGGGACCGAGCCCATGGTCGTCGGGTCGTAGGCGCCGTGCTCCTTGCAGTCGGCGATGACGGCCTCGTAGATGCCGGCATAGGACGAGTCCGGGATGACTGCGAGCGCGTCGTCCTCCTCGCCCTTCGGTCCCCACATGTGGCCGGAGGTGCGGATCATCGCCGGCATGGACGCGTCGATGATGATGTCGCTCGGGACGTGCAGGCCGGTGATGCCCTTGTCGCTGTTGACCATAGCCAGGCGGGGACCGTCCTGCAGGGCCTTGTCGAACGCGGCCCGGATCTCGGCACCGCCCTCGAGTGAGTCGAGCCCGGCCAGGACCGCGGCGAGACCGTTCGTCCCGTCGAGCCCGGCGGCCAGCAGGGTCTCGCCGTACTGGTCGTAGACATCCTTGAAGTACGCACGCACGACGTGGCCGAAGATGATCGGGTCGGAGACCTTCATCATCGTCGCCTTGAGGTGCGCCGAGAAGAGCACGTCGAGCTCCTTGGCGCGGGCGACCTGCTCCACGAGGAACTCGTCCAACGCCTTCGCGCTCATGAACGTACCGTCGACGACCTCGCCCTCGAGGACCGCCAGGCCCTCCTTGAGCGGGGTGACCGTGCCGTCCTGCGCGACGTGCTGGATCGTCAGGGTGTCGGCGGCGGGCAGGACGAACGACTTCTCGTTGCTGAAGAAGTCGTTCGCACCCATCGTCGCCACCTGGGTCTTGCTGTCCGCGGACCAGGCGCCCATCGAGTGCGGGTTGCGACGTGCATACCCCTTGACCGACTCCGGTGCGCGGCGGTCCGAGTTGCCCTCGCGCAGAACGGGGTTGACCGCTGAGCCCTTGACCGAGTCATAGCGGGCCAGGATGTCCTTGTCCTCCTCCGACTCGGCGTCGGAGGGGTAGTCGGGCAGCGCATACCCCTTCTGCTGCAGCTCCGCGATCGCGGCCTTGAGCTGCGGGACCGAGGCCGAGATGTTCGGCAGCTTGATGATGTTCGCCGACGGGGTCTTGGCGAGCTCGCCGAGCTCGGCCAGGTCGTCGCTGACGCGCTGGTCCTCGGGGAGGAGGTCGGCGAAGGCCGCGAGGATCCGCCCGGAGAGGGAGATATCGCGGGTCTCGACGTCGACGCCGGCCTGCGAGGCATACGCCTGCACGATCGGCAGGAACGAGTACGTCGCCAGCATGGGCGCCTCGTCGGTGAGGGTGTAGAGGATTTTCGAGCTCACGCTGAGCTCTCCTTTCGCACAGGAGGATTCAGTTAGGTATGCGGTGCTCGGCCGGCCGGCCTGCTCACCGAGCGAGCCGGCCGGGCGAGGAGCGGATCAGATGAGGCCGAGGTCCTTGACGGCCTGGCGCTCCTCCTCGAGCTCGGCGACGGTGGCGTCGATCCGCTCCCGGGAGAAGTCGTTGATGTCGAGGCCCTGCACGATCGACCACTCACCGTTCGCGATGGTCACGGGGAAGGACGAGATGAGGCCCTCGGGCACGCCGTAGGAACCGTCGGAGCACACGGCCATCGACACCCAGTCACCCTCGGGGGTGCCCAGTGCCCAGCTGCGGGCGTGGTCGACGGTCGCGCTCGCGGCGGAGGCCGCCGAGGAGGCGCCCCGGGCCTCGATGATCGCGGCGCCACGCTTGGCGACGGTCGGGATGAAGGTGTCGGCGAGCCAGGCCTGGTCGTTCACGACCTCGGCCGCGTTCCGGCCGGCGATCTCCGCGTGGAAGATGTCGGGGTACTGGGTCGCGGAGTGGTTGCCCCAGATCGTCAGCTTGCGGATGTCGGTGACAGGGGCGCCGGTCTTCGCGGAGAGCTGGCTGATGGCCCGGTTGTGGTCGAGGCGGGTCAGCGCGGAGAAGCGCTCCTTGGGGATGTCGGGGGCGTTGCTCATCGCGATGAGCGCGTTGGTGTTGGCCGGGTTGCCCGTGACCGTGACCTTGATGTCGTCTGCCGCGACCGAGTTCAGGGCCTTGCCCTGGGGGGCGAAGATGCCGCCGTTGGCCTCGAGGAGGTCACCGCGCTCCATGCCCGGGCCGCGGGGGCGGGCGCCGACGAGGAGGGCGTGGTTCGCGCCGTCGAAGATGACGTTGGGGTCGTCGCCGATCTCGACACCGGCCAGGGTCGGGAACGCGCAGTCGTCGAGCTCCATGACGACACCCTCGAGCGCCTTCAGGGCCGGGGTGATCTCGAGAAGTCGCAGCTCGACCGGGGTGTCCGGGCCGAACAGCGAGCCGCTGGCGATGCGGAACAGCAGGCTGTAGCCGATCTGGCCGGCAGCTCCGGTGACAGCGACCTTGACGGGGGATGTGCTCATGACGGTTTCCCTCACTCCTTCGTGGGTGAGCCCAGGCGACTGCAGCCGCCTGACTCGGACGGTTTCGGCGTTGCTCCTGACGCTAGCAGCGGCACCCGCTCCGCACGTAGTCGGGCTCTTCCCCAGGGCCACCGGTGGGCGAAACGGTCGGCGGACGGCGCATACCCGTGCCCGCATCCGCTCTCATGGTGCAGAAACGTTCGACTCCGAACCGGAAAGGTCCCGGTTCGGAGTCGAAGGTTGACCCTTGGGAAGAGCCGAGGCGCGGCGAGGTCAGCCGCGGGGGGCGTGCGGGTCGACGCCCTCGGGGACCTCGACGTCCTCGGCGGCGATCTCGCCGTCGATGTCGCGGTCGCGGCGGTCGATGCCCGTGATGAGGGCGAAGGTCGCACCGGCGATCGCGGCACCGATGAGGGGAGCGAGCCAGAACAGCCACAGCTGGCCGGGCGCGCCGGCGCCGTGGAAGAACGCCACACCCATCGAGCGGGCTGGGTTGACCGAGGTGTTCGAGATCGGGATCGAGATGAGGTGGATGAGCGTGAGGGCCAGGCCGATCGCGATCGGGGCGAAGCCGGACGGTGCGCGATCGTCGGTGGCGCCGAGGATGACATAGAGGAAGATCGCCGTGAGGATGACCTCCGCGACGAACACCGCGACGAGGCCGTAGCCGCCGGGGGAGTTCGTGCCGAAGCCGTTGGCAGCCATGTTGCCGATCCGGTCCCAGCCGGCCTGGCCCCGGGCGATGCCCCAGATCGTCGTGCCACCGAGGAGACCACCGAGCACCTGGGCGACGACATAGGCGGGGACGTCGCGCCAGTCGAACCGGCCGGCCACGGCGACACCCACGGTGACCGCCGGGTTGAAGTGGGCGCCGGAGATATGGCCCACCGCATACGCCATCGTCATGACGGTCAGACCGAAGGCGAGGGCGACGCCGAGGAAGCCGATGCCGAGGTGGACGATCTGGCCGGCGACGAGATTCGGCGAGGCGCTCGGGGCGATCGTCGTGAACCCGGCGGCGAAGACGGCGGCACCGGCCCCGCCGAACACGAGCACGAAGGTTCCGAGGAACTCGGCGCCGAGCTTCTGAACGAGGCGGGGTTCTTGCATGACGTGATCATCCTGTCGAGCGGGAGCCGAGGCTCGCGGTTCCTGATGGCGGCGACACCCGAGCGGGTCCGCAGACGCCCGGCAAGCCTAACGCCACCACGGCTGATCGGGGGAGAGACAGCGTGGTGTCGCCGGCAGTGGTATGCGTTTGGGTGCGTCCGAGAGGGATGGGAGAATCGCCGCCATGCCCCTTTCTGCACCGACCCTTCGTGATGCCCGCCCCCGGATCCTGTCCGGGATGCAGCCGACGAGCGACTCGCTCCACCTCGGCAACTATCTCGGGGCTCTTGTCAACTGGGTGGGGCTTCAGGACGAGTTCGACGCGTACTACTTCGTCGCCGACCTGCACGCGCTCACGGTGCCGACCGACCCCGAGGTCCTGCGCCGCCGCACCCGCACGACAGCCGCACAGTTCATCGCGGCGGGTGTGGACCCGCAGCGGTCGGCCGTCTTCGTCCAG
>JAAYSB010000352.1 GCA_012518475.1 Intrasporangiaceae bacterium
ACCGGAACGCACGAATCGGTATGCGACGCTCACCTCGTCGTCCCCGGCCACGTAGGTGCGGCTCCGGAACAGCCCGTCACCGACGTTGCGGAAACCCGAGGAGATCCCGGCGAGGTGACCGAGCGCGAACCGCTCGGCCGCCGCGTCGGCCAGGGCCGCGACGAGCGCGCCGAGCTCGGGGGCCAGCCCGCTGCCCTTGGTGAGCTCGGCCGGACCGTGCGCGTCGTAGAAGCCGGTGTCTGCGGTGCCCTCGAGCACCTCGGGGTGGCTGAGGGTTGCGACAAGGAGGTCGCGGTTCGTGCGTACTCCGTGCAACCTGGTGCCGCGCAGGGCGGTGGTCAGCGCTCGGGCCGCCTCAGCCCGGGTGGGCGCGAACGAGATGACCTTGGCGAGCATCGCGTCGTAGTGCGTGGAGACGACCGAGCCTGCAGCAACGCCGGAGTCGAGCCGGAGGCCGTGCTCGGACGGGAGGCCGAACTCGGTCTCCACACCGGGGACGTCGAACGCAGCGACGGTGCCGGTTTGCGGAGTCCAGCCGTCGGCGGGGTCCTCGGCATAGATGCGGGCCTCGATCGACCAGCCCTGCATCGTCGGCTCCTCGCCGATCAGCGGGCGGCCCTCGGCGACGTCGATCTGGAGGGCGACGAGGTCGCGGCCGGTGACGCACTCGGTGACCGGGTGCTCGACCTGGAGACGGGTGTTCATCTCGAGGAAGTAGAACGATCCGTCCTCGGTGGCGAGAAACTCGACCGTGCCGGCCCCGACATACCCGACGGCGGATGCTGCATTGCGGCCGGCCTCGAGGAGGCGCTCGCGCATCTGTGGGCCGACTCGTTCGACGAGGGGGGAGGGGGCCTCCTCGATGACCTTCTGGTGGCGACGCTGAAGGGAGCACTCGCGCTCGCCGAGCGCCCAGACCGTGCCGTGCCGGTCGGCGAGCACCTGGACCTCGACGTGGTGACCGGACTCGAGGTAGCGCTCGCAGAACACGGTGGCGTCGCCGAAGGCGGACGCCGCCTCCGCCGAGGCCGACTCGACGGCGCCGGGAAGGTCGGCAAGCGAACGCACGACGCGCATACCCCGTCCGCCGCCGCCGGCGGAGGCCTTGACGAGCACGGGGAGGTCGGCCTCGGTGATCGCGTCCGGCTCGAGCTGCTCGAGGACGGGGACACCGGCCTCGCGCATCGCCTCCTTGGAGGCGATCTTGCTGCCCATGACGCGAATGGCGTCCGGGTTCGGGCCGATCCACGTCAGGCCGGCGTCGATGACGGCCTGCGCGAAGTCGGCGTTCTCGGAGAGGAAGCCGTAGCCGGGGTGGATCGCGTCGGCACCGGCGCGCTTGGCGGCCTCGATGACGAGATCGGAGCGGAGATAGGTCTCGCCTGGAGCGTTTCCGGGGAGGTGGACGGCGGCGTCGGCGTCCTGGACGTGCAGGCCGGCGGAGTCGGCGTCGGAGTGCACGGCGACGGTTGCGATGCCGCGGCGGCGGCACGTGGCGAAGACGCGGCGGGCGATCTCACCGCGGTTGGCGACGAGGACGCTGGTGATGGGAGTAGTCACGAGATTCCCTGAGGTGGTGGTGGTTTCGGGCGCGGCAGTGGTCTCGGTGGTCATCGCGATCACATCCGGAAGACGCCGTAGGACGAGGTGCCCTCGACCGGTGCGGTGTGGGCTGCGGACAGCGCGATGCCGAGGACGTCGCGGGTGTCGCGCGGGTCGATGATGCCGTCGTCATAGACCAGGCCGGAGAGGACCATCGGCATCGACTCGGCGGTGATCTGGCCCTCGATGAGCTCGCGGATGGCCTGCATACCCTCTTCGTCGAACGGCATCCCGCGGGACTCGGCGGAGGCCTTCGAGACGTTGTAGGCGACGTCGGCGAGCTGCTGGGCGCCCATGACGGAGGAGCGGGCCGAGGGCCAGGTGAAGACGAAGCGCGGGTCGTAGGCGCGACCGCACATCCCGTAGTGCCCGGCGCCGTAGCTGTTGCCGAGCAGGACGGAGATGTGGGGGACGGTCGAGTTCGACACCGCGTTGATCATCATCGCGCCGTGCTTGATGATGCCCTTCTGCTCGTACTCCTTGCCGACCATGTACCCGGTCGTGTTGTGCAGGAAGAGCAGCGGGGTGTTCGCGCTGTTGGCGAGCTGGATGAACTGCGCTGCCTTCTGGGACTCCTCGCTGAACAGCACGCCGCGGGCGTTGGCGAGGATGCCGACGGGATAACCGTGCAGCTGCGCCCATCCGCACACGAGCGACGTGCCGTAGAGCGGCTTGAACTCGTCGAAGTCACTGTCGTCGACGATGCGCGCGATGACCTCCCGCGGGTCGAACGGTGCCTTGAGACCGGGCGGAACGATGTCGAGCAGCTCATCGGACGAGAAGCGCGGCGGCTTGGGCTCGGCGACGAGGGGCGCCGCGGCCTTCTTCCAGTTGAGCCGCCGGACGATGTTCCGGCCGATCCGGATCGCGTCCTGCTCGTCCTTGGCGTAGTGGTCCGCGAGGCCGGAGGTGCGCGCGTGCATCTCGGCACCACCGAGCGACTCGTCGTCGGACTCCTCACCCGTGGCCGCCTTGACGAGCGGGGGACCGGCGAGGAAGACCTTCGACTGCTCCTCGATCATGACGACGTGGTCGCTCATGCCGGGCAGGTATGCCCCGCCCGCCGTCGAGTTGCCGAACACCAGGGCGATGGTCGGGATCCCCTCGCGGGAGAGCTGGGTGAGGTTCTTGAAGATCGCCCCTCCGGGGATGAACACCTCCTTCTGGGTGGGCAGGTCCGCGCCACCGGACTCGACGAGGGAGATCGTGGGGAGCCGGTTCTGCCGGGCGATCTCGTGCATCCGCAGGCTCTTCTTCAGCGACCACGGGTTGCTCGCCCCGCCCTTGACCGTCGGGTCGTTGGCGACGATGAGGCACTCGACGCCGGAGACGACGCCGATGCCTGCGACGACGCTGCCGCCGACGTTGAAGCTCGAGCCGTAGCCCGCGAGGGTGGCCAGCTCGAGGAAGGGGCTGTCTCGGTCGAGGAGCAGCTCGATGCGCTCCCGGGCGAGGAGTTTGCCGCGGGCCTTGTGGCGGGCCATGTACTTCTCACCGCCCCCGGCGACGGCCTTGTCCACCTCCTGCCGGATCTCCTCGAGGGCAGCGAGCATCGACTCGCGCGCGGCGCGGGCCTCCTCGGTGGTCGGGTCGAAGGTGCTGCGGAGGATCGTCATGCGGGGTCCTTCTGGAGTATCTGGCGGAGCGGAGCGGAGGCGGAACGTCGTGGGGTGCTCATGCGGTCAGTCCCAGTCGTCGTGCGGCCATGTCATTGAGGATCTCGACGGTGCCTCCGCCGATGCCGAGGATGCGGATGTCGCGGTACTGCCGCTCCACCTCGCTCTCGGCCATATAGCCCATCCCGCCGAAGAGCTGGACCGCCTGGTTGGCGACCCACTCACCGGTCTCGGTCGCGGTGTTCTTCGCGAAGCAGACCTGCGGGATGAGGTTGATCAGCTCCTCGCCGTCCTCGTAGCGGTCGACGACGGAGCGCGTGTAGGTGCGGGCGACGTCGATGCGGCGGGCCATCTCGACGAGGGTGTTCTGCACGCCCTGCCGGGCGATGAGCGGCTTGCCGAACGTCCTCCGCTCGCGGCACCAGACGGTGGCGAGGTCGAGGCAGCGCTGGGCCTGGGAGTAGGCCTGGACGGCGATGGCGACCCGCTCACTGAGGAAGGCGCTGCCGATGAGGAGGAAGCCGACGTTCTCGGGGCCGACGAGGTTCTCGACCGGGACCCGCACGTCGGTGAACGACAGCTCGGCGGTGTCGGAGCAGCGCCAGCCCATCTTGGCGAGCTTCCGGGAGACCTCGAAGCCGGGCATCCCCCGCTCGATGACGAGGAGTGAGAGTCCCCGCGCGCCGGGCAGGTCGTCCCCGCCGGTGCGGACCGCGGTCGTGACGAAGTCCGCCCGCACACCCGAGGTGATGAAGGTCTTCGCGCCGTTGACGACGTACTCGTCGCCGTCGCGACGTGCCGTGGTGCGCAGGGCGCCGACGTCGGAGCCACCGCTCGGCTCGGTGACGGCGAGCGCACCGATCATCTCACCGGCCAGGGTCGGGGCGACCCACCGGTCGATCTGAGCCTGGTCACCTGCGGTGACGATGTGTGGGCAGGCGATGCCCGCCGTGAAGAGCGAGGCATACACGCCGCCGGCGGCGCCGGCCTCGTGCAGCGCTTCCCCGACGGTGACGGCCTCCCGCTGGCCCCCGCCCCCGCCGCCGGCAGACTCGGGGAAGGCGACGCCGATGAGGCCGCGATCGCCGGCCTTGCGGTGCAGCTCGCGAGGAAGCTCGCCGGCCTCCTCCCAGGCGTCCTGGTAGGGGAGGACCTCCTTCTGCACGAAGGTGGTCGTCGTGGCCCGCAGGGCCCGCAGCTCCTCGCTGTTCCAGGCGGCGTGGCTCACGTCCGGTCCTTCTGCTGGGTCGTGGGGAGGAGGGACTCGGGGATGTCGACGTGGCGGCTGCGCAGCCACTCACCGACGCCCTTGCCCTGGGGGTCGAAGCGGGAGTTGTAGGCGACACCGAGCCCGAGCAGGCCCCGGACCACGATGTTGACGGCTCGCAGGTTCGGCAGACGCGTGATCTCGATGGCGAGATCCCGGGTCTCCGGGAGCAGCTCACGCACCGCATCCTCGGTGAGGAGGGTGGACAGCCACGGCCAGGCGGCCTCGTTGCGCACCCAGACACCGATGTTCACGTGGCCACCCTTGTCGCCGGCGCGCGCTCCGGCGATCGTCCCGAGCGGGAGGCGCCGGGTCGGGCCGAGGTCACCGGGCTCCTCAGCGGCTGGCCCCGGGAGCGGCTCCAGCGCGAGGGTCATCGATGGGGCCTCGACCTGCTCGACCGTCCCGTCGTCGAGGACGACCTCGTGCACCGGGGCGTCCTGGGGAACGAAGCCGGGGTTGAAGACGCCGTAGGGGGAGGCAGCGGCCGGGGGAGCGGTGGGGTGGCAGCCGGGGTAGGAGCCGAGCGCGACCTCGACAGCAGCGTTGGCGAAGGACCGCCCGACGACGTTCGCGTCCGGGTCCCGACCGACGACCGTGAGCAGGGCAGCGGCCTGCTGCTGGGTCGGGGCGTCCTCGCGGTCGGTGCGGGCCAGGGTCCACGTGACCTCGGCCGGTGACGTGGTGAGCGCGTCCTCGAACTGGCGTTGGAAGAGGTTGGCCTTGGCTTCGATGTCGAGGCCGGTCAGGACCATCGTCATCTCGTTGCGGAATCCGCCGAAGGAGGTGCGGGAGACCTTCAGGACCGGGGGCGGTGCCTCGCCGCGGACCCCGGAGATGAGCACCCGGTCCGGTCCGTCGGAGGTGAGCTGCACGGAGTCGAGGCGAAGGGTCACGTCCGGGTTCGCATACCGACCGTCGCCGATTTCGTAGAGGAGCTGCGAGGTGACGGTGTCGATGTTGACGACCCCTGCGGTGCCGGGGTGCTTGGTGATGACGCTCGAGCCGTCGCGGCGGACCTCGGCGATGGGGAAGCCGGGGTGGACCAGCTTCTCGACCTCGGTGAAGAACGGGTAGTTGCCGCCGGTCGCCTGGGTGCCACACTCGATGACGTGACCGGCCGCAGTGACACCCGCGAGCGCGTCGAGATCCTCTCTGCCCCAACCGAAGTGAGCGATTGCCGGGCCCAGGACGATAGCGGCGTCGGTGACCCGTCCGGTGACGACGATGTCGGCTCCCGAGGCGACCGCCCGGGCGATCCCGAAGGCGCCGAGATAGGCGTGCGCGCCCAGCGGCTTGCCGAGGCCGAGCTCGTCGACGCGGGAGTTGAGGTCGTCCCCGCGGACGTATGCCACGCGCGGCTCCAGTCCCTGGCCTGCAGCCATCGTGCGGATCGCCTCGACGAGACCCGGGGTGTTCACCCCGCCGGCATTGGCGACGATGGTCACTCCCTGCTCGAGGGCGAGACCGAGGCAGTCCTCGAGCTGGCGCAGGAACGTCTTCGCGTAGCCCGTGCTGCCGTCCTTGAGCTGGTCGCGCAGGAGGATGAGCATGGTCAGCTCGGCGAGCCAGTCCCCGGTGAGGACGTCGAGCTCTCCGCCGGTGAGCATCTCGCGCATGGCGGAGAGACGGTCGCCGTAGAAGCCCGAGCAGTTGCCGATCCGGAGCAGTTCAGGATCCCTACCGATGCCGTCGCTGCCGCACTCCCCCCGTGCCACTACCTGGTAATTGCCAGGTTGTGGTACGCCGGACGTCGGGCGGCTGGGATGGTTCGCCGGGTCGGTCACGGCTGCATGCTCTTCGGTGCGCCGGCGAAGGCCTGGGCGAAGGTCAGCCAGACCGCCGCCTCGCCGTTCGCCTCCAGCCCCGTGTCGGCGAGGTCGCAGCGTTGGGTGACGACGAGGCAGAAGTCCTGGGCACTTCCTCGGATGGCGCCCAGGGCCTCATCGCCAGCGGCCTCCTCCGGACCCCACGTCCAGGTCTCGCCGGCGGGGGAGGTGAGCTCGACCCGGAACTCACCGGGAGGCACGTCGCGGCCGTTGAGGAAGTACGCCCAGTCACGCGTGCGTACACCGAGGTGGCAGATGTCGTAGAGCCGCTCAGTCGGCTCGCGCGTGACACCGAGGGCGTCCGCGACATCCTGGCCGTGGGCCCAGGTCTCCATGAGCCGCGCGGTCGCCATCGAGCGCGGCTTCATCGGCGGCCCGAACCAGTCGATCTTCGTGCCGGGGTCGAGAGAGGCGAGGGTCTCGGCCAGTCGTGCCCGCCCCTCGCGCCAGCCGGTGAGGATCTCGGCCGGGGGAAGGGCTGCGCGGGCCTCGGACTGCTTGTCGACATAGCCCAACGGGTCGGCCAGTGCCTCCTCGACGACGGTCTTGAAGGCGGCCGGGTCCGTCGCGCTGACGAGGGCGACGTCGTCGGTCCAGGCGAGGTGGGCGATCTGGTGGGCGATCGTCCAGCCCTCAGCGGGAGTATCCCGCGCCCAGTCCTCCTCGGACAGGTCGGCAACGAGGGCGTCGAGCTCGGCGCACTCCTCGATGAAGGCGGTCGTGGTGTCGGTCCGGGCGCCCTGCTCGGCAGCGCTGCTCTGCGCGGTCTCACTCATGACACAGGAGGCTGACATCCCATCTCAAAAAAAGCAAGCACGATTGATTTTTTCGAGACAGGCCCCTAACGTCACCTCCCATGCGCCTCACCGATGACCACGAGACCTTCCGCGCCAGCGTCCGCCAGTTCGTCGAGACGGAGGTCAACCCGTTCGTCGACGAGTGGGAGGCGGCGGGGAAGTTCCCAGCCCACGAGCTCTTCCCCAAGGCAGCGAAGATCGGACTCCTCGGTCTCGAGTACTCGACCGAGTACGGCGGAGAGGGCGCCGACCACAGCTTCCAGATGGTGGCGGCGGAGGAGCTCGGCCGGATGGACTCGGCCGGCGTCGGCATGGCGATCGGCGTGCAGTCGATGATGGCCACCCCGTCGCTGCACCGTTTCGGCACCGAGGAGCAGAAGCGTGAGTTCCTCGCCCCGGCCATCGCGGGGGAGGCGGTCACCTCGATCGCCGTCACGGAGCCGGACACCGGTTCCGATGTCTCCCGTCTGCGCACCCGCGCCGAGCGGGACGGCGACGACTGGGTCATCACCGGCCGCAAGATGTACATCACCAACGGCACCCAGGCCGACTGGATCTGCCTTCTCGCCCGCACCTCAGACGAGGGCGGCTACAAGGGCATGTCGCAGATCATCGTGCCGACGAATCTGCCGGGCTTCAGCGTCTCGCGGACCTTGAACAAGCTCGGCAACCGCTCATCGGACACCGCCGAGCTCGTATTCGACGGGGTCCGGGTCCCGGTGTCGAACACGATCGGCGAGATCGGTCGCGGCTTCCAGCAGCAGATGGCACAGTTCATCATCGAGCGGATGTTCGCCGCCTACTCGGCCGTCGGCACATGCGACAAGGCACTGGCCCGCACCCGCGAGTTCGTCCACGAGCGCTCGGTGTTCGGTGAGCCGCTCGCCTCGAAGCAGTACGTCGCCTTCCGTCTCGCCGAGCTCCAGGCGCAGGTCGAGCTGCTCCGCAGTCTCAACCACGCCGTCTGTGAGACCCACATGGCCGGCGAGGACATCACCCGCCTCGCGAGCGTCGCGAAGCTCACCTCCGGCCGCCTCGTGCGCGAGGTCGCCGACACCTGCCTGCAGTTCCACGGTGGCATGGGATACATGGAGGAGACCTGGACCGCGCGCCTCTATCGCGACGTCCGCCTGGCGTCCATCGGTGGCGGCGCCGACGAGGTCATGCTCCAGGTTCTCGCCCGGCTCGACGGTCTGCCGGCCTGACCGGGGTTCGCGTCGCATACCGATAGGTACGCGGTGGTCGGCCGCGCTAGCGCACCCAGCCGCCACGTTGGTAGCGGTTGGTCGGCTTGAACGCATGAGAACTCCGAGTGGGATGTGGCATGTCGAAGGCCCCCGGCAACCCAGGACTCCGGGCGTCCTGCGACTCTCCGGGCCGCTGCGTCTGGGCGCGGGTGTGCACCTTCATAGGCTGGTCCCATGAAGATTGGAATCATCATTGGATCCGTCCGCGAGGGCCGCACCGGCGAGGCTGTCGCCGAGTGGGTGTAAGAGACAGCCGGCAAGCGCACCGACGACGGCACGACCTATGAGCTCATCGACCTCAAGAGCTTCAACGTGCCCGTCCTGTCGGCAGCGACCGTGCCCGGCGCGGCGAACAAGGAGTACCACGACGAGAACGTCACGGCCTGGAGCAAGGCCATCGACGACTGCGACGCCTTCATCTTCGTCACCCCCGAGTACAACCACGGTGTGCCCGGTGGCCTGAAGAACGCCTACGAC
>JAAYSB010000353.1 GCA_012518475.1 Intrasporangiaceae bacterium
CGATCGATGCCGTCGCCACCGATCACGCTCCGCACGCTCGCCACGACAAGGAGCATGCGTTCGTCGATGCAGCCTTCGGGGTACTCGGTCTCGAGACGGCATTCTCGGTCGTCCACGACGTCATGGTCGCGAGCGGACGGATGAGCCTGGCAGATCTCGCCGACCGGATGTCGACCGCGCCAGCCCGCATCGCCGGCCTGGACCAGCACGGTCGCGCCATCGAGGCGGGCGCACACGCGAACCTCGTCCTCGTCGACACCGCGCGCTCGGTGACGGTCGACCGGGACCAGTCCCACTCGTTGTCCCGCAACAACCCCTGGCACGGTCGCTCCTTCACCGGCGCCGTGCACACGACGGTCCTGCGCGGTCGCGTCACGGCCCGCGACGGGCGCGCCGCGACCGACGAGAACAGCACCCACCAGCACGACCCGAACCAGCACGTGACCGGCCAGGAGGCCCAGCAGTGAACGGACCGCACCAGAACATCTACGCGGGCCGGGCGGTTCTCGTCCTCGAGGACGGCCGCACCTTCACCGGCGAGCCGTTCGGCGCCGTCGGCGAGACGACCGGCGAGGCGGTCTTCTCCACCGGCATGACCGGCTACCAGGAGACGCTCACAGACCCGAGCTATCACCGCCAGATCGTCGTGATGACCGCTCCGCACGTCGGCAACACCGGGTGGACGGAGGAGGACGACGAGTCCTCGCAGATCTGGGTCTCCGGCTTCGTCGTCCGGGACCCCGCGCTGCGCCCGTCGAGCTGGCGGTCCAAGGGCTCCCTCGACGACCGGCTCAAGGACCAGGGCGTGGTCGGCATCAGCGGCATCGACACCCGAGCCCTGACCCGCCACCTGCGCGAGCGCGGATCGATGCGCGCCGGCATCTTCTCCGGAGACGCAGCCGGTATGCCGTTGCCGGCCCTCGTCGACAAGGTCACCTCGGCGCCCCGCATGGAGGGCGCCCAGCTCGCCGAGGAGGTGACCACGGCCAGTCCGTATGTCGTGCCCCCCGTGGGGGAGCGCCGCTTCACCGTCGCGGTCGTCGACCTCGGTCTCAAGGCGATGACGTCCGAGCGGCTCGCCACCCGGGGCGTCGAGGTCCACGTCCTGCCCGCGAGCGCGACGATGGACGACATCCTCGCGATCGAACCGGACGGGGTGTTCTTCTCCAACGGACCCGGCGACCCGCAGACCGCCGACACCCAGGTCGAGCTGCTTCGCGAGGTGCTCCGCCGTGAGCTGCCGTACTTCGGCATCTGTTTCGGCAACCAGATCTTCGGCCGGGCTCTCGGGTTCGGGACCTACAAGCTGAAGTACGGTCACCGCGGCGCCAACCAACCGGTCATGGACCGGAGCACCGGCAAGGTCGAGATCACCACCCACAACCACGGCTTCGCCGTCGACGCCCCGATCGACCGGGCCACCGAGACCGAGTTCGGCACCGCAACGGTGAGCCACATCTGCCTCAACGACGACGTCGTCGAGGGCCTCGAGCTGCGCGACGGCAGCGGCGAGCTGAAGGGATTCTCTGTGCAGTACCACCCCGAGGCGGCCGCCGGTCCGCACGACGCGGCCTACCTCTTCGACCGGTTCCTCGACGTCCTGGAGCGGCGACGTTCCGGAGCGCGCCGGGAGAGCAGCGCGACGCATACCGGTTCCATGCATACCGATTCTGTCGAGGCGGGGGTGGACCGATGAGCCGGCGCGAGGACATCAAGAGCGTCCTGGTCATCGGCTCCGGGCCGATCGTCATCGGTCAGGCGTGCGAGTTCGACTACTCCGGCACCCAGGCCTGCCGGGTGCTGCGCGAGGAGGGCATCCGCGTCATCCTCGTCAACTCCAACCCGGCGACGATCATGACCGACCCCGAGTTCGCCGACGCGACCTACGTCGAGCCGATCACCCCGGAGGTCGTCGAGGCGATCATCGCCAAGGAGCGTCCCGATGCGGTGCTCGCGACGCTCGGCGGGCAGACCGCGCTCAACTGCGCGATGGCGCTGCACGAGCGCGGGGTGCTCGAGAAGTACAACGCGCCGCTCATCGGTGCCAACGTCGAGGCGATCCAGCTCGGCGAGGACCGGGAGAAGTTCAAGGGAGTGGTCGAGCGCTGCGGTGCGGAGTCGGCCCGCTCGGTCATCTGCCACACGATGGACGAGGCGCTCGCCGGTGCCGAGGAGCTCGGCTATCCGGTCGTCGTGCGGCCGTCGTTCACGATGGGTGGGCTCGGCAGCGGGTTCGCCCACGACGAGGAGGACCTGCGCCGGATCGCCGGGGCCGGCCTGCAGTACTCGCCGGTGACCGAGGTGCTCCTCGAGGAGTCGATCCTCGGCTGGAAGGAGTACGAGCTCGAGCTCATGCGCGACCACGCGGACAACGTCGTGGTCGTCTGCTCGATCGAGAACCTCGACCCGATGGGCGTGCACACCGGCGACTCGATCACCGTTGC
>JAAYSB010000354.1 GCA_012518475.1 Intrasporangiaceae bacterium
AACCACCGCCGACTCCACTCCCGCCTCGACTACGCCACCCCGGTAGAGTTCGAGCAAGCCCACTACAAGGCCCTCCTCACCGAGGGCCAGCCCAGATAAGCAGCGGCATGAATCCCAGACGCTTCACTGAGCGCGGCGAACGATGACAGGAACAGGGCCCGTTTGAGGTGCTTGTTTCCCGATCTGGCTGGGAACTCGCCGCGGATGCTGGTTCCGGAGCGGTGCGTGACGGGTGCGAGGCCGGCGTAGGCGGCCAGGTGTCCGGCGGTCGGGAACAAGGAGGCGTCGCCGACGTCGAGCAGGATCCGTGCTGCGGTCCTGACCCCGACGCCTGGCATCGAGGTCAGGACCTCGGCAAGAGGGTGAGCATCAACGACCTTCTCGACCTGAGCAGCCAACTCGGAGCGCTGGTCCAACGTCTGGCGCAGGGAAGCGGCGAGCTTCGGCAGAACCTGTTCGGCCGCGGCAGTCCCGGCCACAACAACGGTCTGCTCGGACAGGGCCTGGGTGATGGCGTCGGCGAAGTTCTGGGCGTGACGGGGGTTGGCTTTGGTGATGACCCGCAGCAGCTTGGACTTCGATGCTGCTGTCATGCCTTGGGGTCCGCCGAGCTGCTCGATCACAGCGAGGCCTTGCTTGGTGGCCAATCGGGGTCCGACAACGCGTTCCAGCGCGGGATGGATCTGCGTGAGCAGTCCTCGGATCCGGTTCGACAACCGAGTCGCTTCCGCAGCCAGGTCCTCATCGAACCCGACTAGAACCTTTAACTCCGCCAGGGTCTCTTCGCCCAGGTCGACCCGGCGAAGGGTGTGCGGCATCGTTCGGGCGGCGTCGGCGATGACGAACGCGTCGCGCGCGTCGGTCTTCCCGTTGCCCGGATAGAGATCGGCGGCCCTTCGCATCGCGAGGCCTGGCAGGTAGGCGACCTGGATGCCCATCGATCGGGCGACGGCGATGGGCAGCGCGCCGATCGTGTTTGGCTGGTCGACGATCACCAACACCCGACCGTGCTCGGACAGCCTCGTGAACAAGGCTTCGAGCTTGGTCTGGTCCTGCGGTAAGGGCTTGTCGAACACCTTCTTGCCGGCGGCGTCGAGGGCGCAGGCATGGTGGGCTTGCTTGCCCACGTCGAGCCCGCACCAGATGTCGAAGCCGAGGTCGTTGTTCATGACGGCCACCATCCTTCCATCGAAACGACGGTCGTCGGAGTGGTGATGCGTCAGCTGCCGGCACCCACGTTACGAAGAGACCTGTGTTGAGGCCGTGTCCCTATCAGCGGTCATCTGGCGCCACCAGGCCCGGTGACAACACCCCCCGGATCATGCGTGAGACAGGGGCAGTAAGTCATGCCGGGCCCGGCGACCGTAACCCCGCCCTACGGGGTCACCAGAAAGGTAACGTGGGTCGATGCCGCGGTCGCGGAGCCGGTAACTGGACCAGCTCGTGCTACGTGATCTGGAGGACGACCAAGCGGGCGGCCGCGGGGACCGGTGGGGTCGTAGCGGAGACGAGAGGTCAGCCAGACGACACCCTCCTGCACTGACGCGTGATGCAGGTGCAGGGCGTCCGCTGCCAGGCGCAGCGCATCCCCGCGCTCAGGCGATGGGTTTGGTGGCTCTCACGAAGGCGCCAGCTATCGCGCCGTCGAGTGCGGCAACGACGTCGGCGGTGCGCATGCCGGCGGGCAGGTGGGAGGGGTCGACGGATCTGGCGAGTTCCTCAAGGTCGGCGCGATCGTAGAGCCGGGTGACCTCGACGCCGGCGTCGGTGAATCCGGCGCCCCCCAGCTTGGCCAAGTAATCGGTGTTCCGGAGGGCCCCGGAGACGCAGCCGGTCCACAACGCGGCGACGTCCGCGAGCGCGTCGGGGATGTCGCGCAGCAGGACGATGTCCGAGACCGCGAACCGGCCGCCGGAACGCAGCACGCGGAAGGCCTCGGCCAGAACGGCGTCCTTGTCGGGGGCCAGGTTGATCACGCAGTTGGAGATGACGACGTCGACCGAGGCGTCCGGCAGGGGGACGTGCTCGATGTGCCCCTTCAGGAAGGTGGCGTTCGTGACGCCGGCCTCGGTCTGGTTGCGCCGCGCGAGGGCGAGCATGTCGTCGGTCATGTCGAGTCCGTAGGCGTGTCCGTCGGGGGCGACGCGGCGGGCGGAGAGTAGGACGTCGAGCCCGCCGCCGGAACCGAGGTCGAGCACGACCTGGCCCGGTTCCAGCGCGGCGAGGGCCGTCGGGTTGCCGCACCCCAAGGAGGCCGCGAGCGCCGCCTCGAACGGGGTGTGCGGGTCGTACAGGTT